>JBOHWA010001074.1:0-8504 GCA_050735855.1 Binatia bacterium | reverse complement strand
CTTGCAGGCAGTGCGGTTCAAGTGTATTGCATCACCACACACAACAACACGGAGGATTTATGGACAAACGACAGCAGAAGCAGCCCCACCGCCCGCAGCGCCCAGCATCCACGCTGCCGCCGATCCCACGCGACACCATCGCGGGCGCCCGCCTGCACGGCATCGCCGACGCCATCCGCGCCGTCGACCGCCAGAAAGGCGAGTTCTTCACGTTGCAGGCCGCGGACTTGGTGCAGATGGCCGCGACGCTCGACGTGCCCGTGCTGTTCCTGGCGCAGGTCGAAGGCGTCGGGTCGGGTGGGCCGCTTATCACCGACGAGACGGTCGAGCAGTATCGCGCGTGGCGGCACCAGCTCGCCGGTAAGGCGGTGCAGTGATGGCGAACGACACCGCCGTGCCCGCCGAAGTCCTCGCCCTGGTCGGCGACCTCGAGGAGGACCGCGACCGCGTCATTGCCGAGATGGTACTCGACCCCGTCGAGCAGTGTACGCCCGCGCTGCGGACCGCCATCGCGAGGCGAACGTTGATGCTGCTCTGGCAGAACGGACTGATCAACACTGACTCTGACGATTTCGACGACCACATGCGCGACACCGCCAAGGAACTGAACGTGCCCTTCGTCGAACTCTGGCTCGCGTACTATCAAGGGTGCACGAGTGGCGCCGACGCGACCCGCACCGAGTTGGTGGCGTGGGTCGGGTGGTGCCGCGAGCACGCGCCCGAGCGGCTGACGGCGGGAAAGGCGGTGGCGTGATGGCGCGCAAGACCGCGACCGCAGCCAAGCGGGCGCAGACCGACGACCCCGCTCGCCAGCGCAACGACCAGTACGACTTCCACAAGGCCCAGGGCGAGATGCTGGCGCAAGTCCTGCTGTGGACGGTACGCCAGGCGCCTGCCGGCGTTAGTCACGCAATGATGATGGGCGCCGTCGAGTACCTGCACCGCCAGGCCGTAGGGGCGGGGTGGCTTTTGAAACAGGCGACGGCGCCGGCCGTGCAGGCAGAGACGCCAAAGCCCTGCAGCCGGCGCGTGCGCGGGACGCGGGCGAAGGGCGGCAAGCGCTGATGGCAACCGTACGACCGTACCGCGGCAAGTGGTGCGCCGACTGGCGCGACGACGACGGCCGGCGCTTCATCAAGGCATTCCACGATCAGGCAGCAGCGAACCGCTACTTGGGCGAGATCGAGAAGAAACTCGAGCGTGGCACCTTCAAGGCGCCCGACACCCTGCCGACCCTCGCCGCCGTCGCGGCTGATTGGCTCGCCGAAAAGGCGACGCGGGTGCAGGTCGCCACGCTCGCCGGCTATGAAGCCCACCTCGATCTGCACCTCGTGCCGGAGCTCGGCACGTTCCGCATCGACCGGGTCCGCGTGAAGCACCTCGAGGGCTTCTGCCGCACCCTGCAAGCGAAGGGGCTGGCGCCGCAGACGGTCAACAAGGTGCTGACCACTGCGGCGGCGGTCTTCGACTACGCCATCCGTCACGAGTACATCGAGCGCAACCCGGCGGACGTCGTCGAGCGCTGCCGGCGCGTGGTGAGTGCGAAGACCGTCTCCGCGCTCGCCGACCTCGCCCCCGAGCTAGAGGACGACGCCGTCGATCCGGCGACGGTGCTCTCCGCGGCGGAGGCGCGCACGGTGATCGCCAGGGCGCCGGCCGGACTGTACCAGACGTTCCTGCTGACCGCGCTGCTGACAGGGGGCCGGGTGGGCGAGCTGACCGCCCTGACGTGGTCCGACATCGACCTGACCACCGGCAAGCTGCAGATTCAGCGCAGCGTGTCCTGGGCCCGCCGGCGTGGCGCGGAAGCGAACGGCCCGACCTACAGCAGCCCGAAGACCAAGGCGGGCAAGCGGACGCTCCCGATGCGACCCGAGTTGGTCGCCGCCTTGAAGCGGTGGAAGCTGGCCTGCCCGCCGACCGCCGAGGAGTGGGTCTTCCCCAGCACGACCGGCACGACGCCCGTGCATCGCAGCACGCTGGCCCACAAGGCGCTGCATCCCGCCTGCGACGCGGCCGGCATGCAGCGCGTCCGCGTGCATTCGTTCCGCCACACCTTCGCCAGCACGCTCCTGATGGCGGGCCGCGCCGATACCGAGGTGGCGAAGCTGTGCGGGCACAAGGACTCAGCTATTACCCGGCGGGTGTACGCCCACTGGCTCGGCACCGAGCACGATGGCAATGCGCTGGCGAGCCTCGACGGCGCCGCCACCGTGCCCGGGTAAGCCGATGTTGGAAACAGGTGGAAACAATCCGGCGGGTTCCCCGACCGAAAACGCAATGAAATCAATGGCGGCGGAGTGACTCGAACACTCGACACCGGGATTATGAGACCCGTGCTCTAGCCACCTGAGCTACGCCGCCTGTGCGGTGTGCTAGTGGGCCGGGTCCGGCATGTCAAGAAGCCCGAGCCGTGCGCTGCTGAAGACGTGCGCGACGCTGCGATGCTCGGCGTGCGTCGCGCCACGCTCGATCTGCCACAGCGCCTGACTGGCGATGTCGAGACAGCTCAGGCGGTTGCCGTAGACCAATCCGGTGTCGAGGCCGATCTTGAACGGCAGATCCCAGCCCACGTCGCGGCGCGGGGTATGCCCGTACAGCACGGTGTACGGGAACGGATGCGGGTGACTGATGAACTCCTCGCGGATCCACAGCCGGTCCTCGTCGGTCTGATCCTCGAGGCGCCGCGTCGGGCGCAGCCCGGCGTGCACGCCGAGAAATTCCGTCCCGAGCGGCGACTGCGCGCGCAGGGCCAGGAGGAACTCGCGATGGCTGGGTGGCAGCCGCTGCGCGACCTCCGCGCCCGACAGGCCGTCGAGACCGTAGCTCGCCAGCGTCGCCCCGCCGCCGTTGGCGATGAACGCATCGCCATAGCGCCCTTCATGGCCGAGGAAGGCGAGGAACATGTCCTCGTGGTTGCCCTTCAGAAAGATGCACGTCGGCCCCTCACCGCGCAGTCGGATGAGGCGCTCGATGACGGCGCGCGAGGCCGGACCGCGGTCGACGTAGTCGCCGAGGAAGCACACCGTGTCGTCGGCGCTCAGCCGCAAGGCGTCGAGCAGGCGCTCGACCTCGTCGACGCAGCCGTGGATGTCGCCGATGGCGAAGGTGCGTGCGGCGCTCACGACTTCGCTCCGGCGGCGCCGCGCTCCCGCACCACGCTGTCGAGCCAGTGCGGGTCGTCGAGCGCCCGGCGCAGCGCCGCATACGGGTCGATGTCGCCCCGTTCCAACTCGGCCAGCAGCGGCAGCAACTCGCCGTGGTGCAGCGCGCCATCGAGGCGCCGCACCAACTCGTCGCGCAGGCCCGAGACGAATTCGTCGCGGCGCGCGGCGGCGATGCGCTTGCGTCCGTCGCCGCTGACCGCGAGGTGATGGCGGTGCGCCGCGAGCGCCTCCGCCAGCTCCGCGGTGCCGCTGCCGTCCGACGCCACGGTCAGCAGCACCGGCACCGTCCAATCGGTGGCCGGGCGGAGGTGCAGCATCGCGTCGAGCTCCGACTTCATGCGCGTCGCGCCGGCGCGGTCGGCCTTGTTGACGACGAAGACATCGGCGATCTCCAGGAGGCCGGCCTTCATCGCCTGGATGGTATCGCCGGCCTCGGGTACGAGGACGACGACGACGCTATCGGCGAGACGCATGATGTCGAACTCGTTCTGGCCGACGCCGACGGTTTCGACGACGACGATGTCGTTGCCAAACGCCGCCAGCAGGCGGGCGACATCGCGCGCGGCGCGCGCCAGCCCGCCGACGTTGCCGCGCGCGCTGAGGCTGCGGATGAAGACGCCCTCGTCGAGAAAGTGGCTCTGCATGCGGATCCGGTCGCCGAGCACCGCGCCGCCGGAGAACGGGCTGGAGGGATCGACGGCAACGACGCCGACCCGCTTCCCGTCGCCGCGCCAGTGCGCGATCAGCCGATCCACCAGGGTGGACTTCCCTGCCCCCGGCGGCCCGGTGATGCCGACGACCGCCGCGCGCTCGGTCAGCCCGTGCAGCCGGCTCATGACTTCCGCCGTGTCGGGCTCGCGGTTCTCGACTACGGTCAGCAGTTTGGCGAGCGCGACGCGATCGCCCCCCAGCATGCGCTTGAGCAGCGCGGCGCCCCGCTCGGTCATCGCCCGTCGACCACGATTTCTCCTAACCGCCTGGCGGCAAACTTACAATCCGACGTCCGGAGCCAGCTTGACCGCCGGGCGGCACGGCTGCTAGCGCCCCAACATGCACGGCTTCTGGCACTATCCGGCGTTGCCCATCGGCGCCGCGTTGCTGGTGATCGGCCTCGGCAATTGGGTGGCCAGCCGCGACAAGGTGCTCGAGTACACCCGGCGCGCGCAGTTGTCGGAGCCGCTCGACCGACCGGGATCGCTGGAGGAGTTCAAGCGGCTGACCCCGCAGACCAACGCGGCACTGCTCGAACGTCTGCACCGCGGGCTGGGTGAGTACGGGGTCGCCGATGCGAAGCGCGACTTCTACACGGTGGTCCAGAGCGGCGGGCGCTTCATCGCGGTCTCGGGCCTGCTGTCCATCGGCATCGGCCTGCTGCAGCGCTGGCGCCAGCGGCGCCTGACGCGCCTGGCCCTGGGCGTCGCGTCCGGCGGTGCGACACCACCCGCGCCGGTCGGGGGACTCTGACGAGCGCGCCGGGCGCCGCCGCCGCCGCGGCGCCATCGTGATTGCCGCTCCTCGGTGTGCTTCGATGGATCTGTTTCCGCGCGCGTTCCTGCTGGTGTTCTGCCAGTTCGCCGTCGGCGGGATCTTCTGTCTCAGCATCCCTCCCTTCCATGAGATCGAGCGCGGCTACTACAAGTCTTCGGCCTTCGTCTTCGTGTTGCTCGCCGTGCTCGCCTTGATCGGGCGCCTGGCGCTGTGGTGGGAGCACGGCAGCGCGGCGCCGGGCGACCTGGTCGAGATCGCGCTGTGGGCGGTGTTCGTCGCCTGCAGCGGCGGCTACCTGGCGAGCCTGTGGGGCGACAACGTGGCCTGGCGTGCGCGCCTGTTCAGTGCCAGCTGGATGGTCGGGGTGGTCGCGCTGATCGCCTTCGCCGAG
This sequence comes from Binatia bacterium, assembly GCA_050735855.1. Classification (GTDB taxonomy): domain Bacteria; phylum Desulfobacterota; class Binatia; order HRBIN30; family CADEER01; genus JBOHWA01. The sequence goes on along the minus strand of JBOHWA010001074.1, from coordinate 3,458 downwards.
TCGTATCGCCAGGCGCCGCTGCTGTCGATCGAGACGTTCCTCTTCCCACTCAGCTTCCTGCTCTCCGCGCTGGTCTTGGGCGGCGCCATCTCGGGGATGTTGTTGGGCCACTGGTATCTGATCGACCAGGATCTCTCGCTGCGGCCGCTCGAACAGGTGTTCGCCGTGTATCGCGGCTCCCTCTGGGCCCAGCTCGGCCTGGTGGTGGTGCTGCTCGCCTCGCTGGCGCTGGTCGGCGATGGCGCGTCGCGCGGCGCGGTGGCGCGCGTGCTCTCCGAGCATCAGGCGTTACTGACGGCACGCCTGATCGTCAGCCCGATCGGGGCCGGGGTGCTGGCGTGGATGATCGGCCGCACGCTGCGCATCCCGCAGACGATGGCGGCGACGGGCCTGTTCTACATCGCCGTGCTGGCGGTGCTGGTCGGCGAGTTGATGGGCCGCTTCCTGCTCTTCCGCAGCGGCCTGCCGCTCTGAGGCGGGCTCAGCCGCGGGCCCGCAGGACGGTGACGCGCAGGCCCTTCGACGTCCACCCGACGTCGAAGCCGATCGCCATACCCTCGCGCAGATCCTCGAAATGGCGCACCGGCCCGACCAGGATGACGTGCGCGGCGGCAAACGGCACTTCCTTGCCCGAGGCCGAGCGCACCACGCCCATCCCTGCCCCGGCAAACAGCTTCTTGATCGTGCCGGCGTAGAACTTGTCTTCTGGCTCGGCCGCGTCGCCGTCGTCGGGGGGCGGAGCCATGCGCAGCTCAGGCCGACGCTGCGCCGGTCGCGGCGCTGTCGAGCACCGTGCCCTGATCGCCGATCACCTGGTAGGAGAGATGACGGAACGGTGCGTGGGCCGCGGCCAACTCGGCAAAGACGGCGCTGGCATCGGCGGGCACGGCGACCTTCCCCAACTCGGCCAGGAGCTCGCTGATCACCAACCAGCCTGGACGGGCCTGGGCCGGCGGATGGAGCACCTCGCGCACGCGCTGGACCCGCTGGTGGCGATTGACGAAGGTGCCATCGGTCTCGGCGAAGGTGGCGATCGGCAACAGGACGTCGGCGATCTCAGCCGTCGGACCGAAATGGGTGTCGAGCACGACGACGTAGTCGACCGCCTCGCCGAGCGCTGTCACCAGCGCGTCGCCGCGGGCGGCGGTGAGATCGGTGCGCAGCAGCACCAGCGCCCGCAGCTGGCCGCGCTGCGCGTCGGCCAACAGCGTATCGACGGCCACGCCGTCGGCGGTGAGCGCCCGCAGACCGGCGCTGTTGGGATTCTTGTCGCGATCGATCAGGAAGTCGTCGTGCGCGGCCTCGGGTGGCGACCACGACAGCCCGCTCAACGGCCCGCCGATAGCGTCGCCCAGCAGGCGGGAGAAGAGGAAGATCTCCTCGTTGGTGGCCTGCGCCGAGACGATGCCGGCGATGGCGCCGCCGCCGTGCTGCAGGGTGAGGTCGCGCAGGCGTTGGACGATGTCGCGGCGCGTGTCGGTCCAGGTGCGCACGGCCCAGCCGTCGCCGTCGCGCACCACCGGCTGCAGCAAGCGCCCCTCGCCCTGATAGCGCTTGTAGCTGAGCCGGCCTTCGTCACACATCCAGTACTGGTTGACGTCGAGATTGCGGCGCGGGCGGAAGCGGAACATCTCGCCGCGCCGGTGGTGGATGTCGATGTTGCAGCCGGTCGCACAGCTGGCGCAGACCGACGGCGCGTGGTCGAGATACCAGACGCGGGCGCGGAAGCGAAAATCCTTGTTGGTCAGCGCGCCGACCGGACAGATGTCGGCGACGTTGCCGGAGTAGGCATTCTCGAGCCGCCGGCCGGGGAACAGATCGATCTGGCAGTGGTTGCCGCGCTCGAAGACGCCGAGCTCCTCGGTCTTGGTCACCTCCTCGAGGAAGCGCGTGCAGCGGGTGCAGAGGATGCAGCGCTCCTGATCGAGCATGATGAGCGGGCCGATGTCGATCGCCTTGTGCTTCTTGACCTTGTCCTCGAGCGGCACGCGACTCGGCTGCCGGTCGTAGTCCATGTAGTAGTCTTGCAGCTTGCACTCGCCGGCCTGGTCGCAGATCGGACAATCGATCGGGTGGTTGATGAGCAGGAACTCGAGCACCGAGGCGCGCACCTGCTTCACCCGCTCGCTCTGGGTGCGGACGATCATTCCTTCGGTGACGCGCGTGTTGCAGGCGATCTGCAGCTTGGGCGCCTTCTCGATCTCGATCAGACACATGCGGCAGTTGCCGGCGACGGTCAGCCCGGGGTGATAGCAGTAGTGCGGGATCTCGATGCCGAGCTGCTCGGCGGCCTGGATCAGGTTGAGGCCGTCTGCGACGGTCAGCGATTGACCGTCAATTTCGAGCGTCGGCATGGCGCGGGTCCTCAGGCATGTGCCGCGACCGCAGGCGCAGGGGCCGCGGCGCGCATCGGGCACCCACCATGCTGCAGGTGCGCTTCGAACTCAGAACGGAACTTGCTGACGAAGCTCTTCACCGGCATGGCCGCGGCGTCGGCCAGCACGCAGACGGTGTTGCCCATCATGTTGTCGGCGATGCGCACGAGCAGGTCGACGTCGGCCGGTTTGGCGCCGCCCTCCTCGAGGCGGACGAGCAGATCCTCGAGCCAGCCGGTCCCTTCGCGGCACGGTGTGCACTGGCCGCAGGACTCATGGTGATAGAAGCGCGCGATGATGCGCAGCGCGCGCACCATGCAGGTGTCCTCGTCCATGACGATCACGCCACACGAGCCGAGCAGCGAGCCGGCCTTGGCGACCGAGTCGAAGTCCATCGCCACGTCGAGCTCGTTGGCGGTGAACAAGGGCACCGACGAGCCGCCCGGAATGACCGCCTTCACCTGCTTGCCGTTGGCGATGCCGCCGGCGTGCACGTAGATGAGGTCGCGCAGGTTGGCCCCCATCGGCAGCTCGAACACGCCGGGGTGCACGACGTGGCCGCTGACGCAGTAGAGCTTCGGCCCGGGGCACTTCTCGGGGCCGATGCTCTTGAACCACTGCGCCCCGCGCGCGACGATCATCGGTACGCAGGCGAGCGTCTCGACGTTGTTGACGATGGTCGGCGAGCCGAAGACGCCGTGGGTGGCGGGGAACGGCGGCTTGACGCGCGGATAGGCACGCTTGCCCTCGAGCGATTCGATCAGGCCGGTCTCCTCGCCGCAGATGTAGGCGCCGGCCCCGCGGTGCACGTAGATGTCGAGGTCGTAGGGGGTGCCGTAAATGCCCTTGCCGAGATGGCCCTGCGCATACGCTTCGGCGAGGGCGGTCTCGAGGACCTTGGCGCCGAAGGCGAATTCGCCGCGGATGTAGATGTAGGCGGTGTGGCACTGGATGGCGTAGGCCGAGATCAGCGTGCCTTCGATCAGCAGGTGCGGATTGTGATCGAGGATCTGTCGGTCCTTGAACGTGCCGGGCTCGCTCTCGTCGGCGTTGACGCAGAGGTAGCGCGGCTTGGGGTTGTCC
>JBOHWA010001073.1:0-2881 GCA_050735855.1 Binatia bacterium | reverse complement strand
CCGACCTGTACGAGGTGCCGCCCGACCTCACCGGGTACGGTGGGTTGAACCTGTTGCTCGCCGGCGTCGGCGCCAACGGCTTGCGCTCCCCGTCCTTCGACAAGCTCATGACGAACGGAATCTCAACCCTCCTCCGTTCGCCCTGAGCCCTGAGCTTGTCGAAGGGCGGTTCGCGAGTCTGGCGGGCGGTGCCTCTAGGCCGATGTGACGTCCATCACCCCGGCGCCGCGCTCCATCTGGGCGACGATGGCGCGCGCCGCGGCGACCGGGTCGGCGGCGTCGCGGATCGGGCTGCCGACCACCAGGTAGTTGGCGCCGGCGCGCACCGCGGCTTCCGGCGTCATCAGGCGCTTCTGGTCGTCCATCGGGCCGCGCGGCGGCCGGATGCCGGGCGTGACGATGAGGAACTTGCGCCCGCACTCCTTGCGGATGCGCGGCACCTCGTGCGGCGAGGCGACGACGCCATCCATGCCCGCCTCGCGCGCCAGCTTGGCGAGGCGCACGACCTGGCTCTCGACGCCGCTGCGCACGCCGAGCCGGCGCAGGTCGGTCTGGTCGAGGCTGGTGAGCACGGTGACCGCCAGCAGCTTCGGCCGCACCAGGTGCTCGGTGCGGCAGACCTTGTTCACCTCGGCGATCGTCTGGCGCATCATCGCGACGCTGCCCGAGGCGTGCATGTCGAACATGCGCACGCCGAGCCGCGTCGCCTCCGCGCCCGCCTTGGCGACCGTGCGCGGGATGTCGTGGAACTTCAGGTCGAGAAACACCTCGGCGCCGTGCTCCTTGATCTCGCGCACGACGTCAGGACCGGCATGCAGGAAGAGCTGCTTGCCGATCTTGAACATGCCGACCTCGTCCTTGAGCTGCGCGACCAGCGCCAACGCTTCGGGCACCGACGCCACGTCGAGCGCGAAGATCAGCCGCGTCCGCATCTGCCCGGGCTGCGGCGGCTCGCCAAGGATCGAGTAGACGCTCACTCCAGCCGTCCCTCCCGCACCAACGCGCTCAGCCGCTCGACCACCTCGGCGAGCGGCATGTCCTGCGCCGCCGCGTCGCGCCGGCGCTTGAACTCGACCGCGTCGCGCGCCAGCGCCTTGGGGCCGACCGTGACCCGGAACGGCACGCCGATCAGATCGGCGTCCTTGAACTTCACCCCCGGCCGCTCGTCGCGGTCGTCGTACAGCACCTCGACGCCCGCCGCCACCAGCTCCGTGTAGAGCCGCTCGGCCGCCGCGTGCTGCGCCGCTTCCTTTGGGTTCACGACGATCAGGTGGACCTGCGCCGGCGCCAGCGCCAGCGGCCAGATGATGCCGTTCTCGTCGTGATGCTGCTCGATCGCCGCCGCGACGGTGCGGGTGATGCCGATGCCGTAGCAGCCCATCTCCATCAGCTGCGCCTGGCCGCCGGCGTCGAGATAGGTGGCGCCCATCGCCTGGCTGTACTTGGTGCCGAGATAGAAGACCTGGCCGACCTCGATGCCGCGATGCCCCTCGTAGACGCCGTCCGGACAACGCACGCACGGATCGTCCGGCTGCGCCGTGCGCAGATCGGCGAAGGTCAGATCGGGCAGGTCGCGGGCCTGCGCGACGTCGACCAGATGCTGGTCGGCGCGGTTGGCCCCCGCCACGGCGCCGGTGATGCCGTGCAGGGCGTGGTCGGCGACGACGCGGATCGTCAACCCGATCGGCCCGGCGAACCCGACCGGCGCCCCGCTGTGCTGCTCCACCGTCGCCGCATCGGCCATCGTCGTCGCCTGGCAGCCGAGCGCCAGCACGAGCTTGGCCTCGCTCAGCTCGTGATCGCCGCGCACCAGCACCGCGACAGCTTCACCCGTGTCGGTGGTCACCAGCAGCGTCTTGATGAAGCGCTCCGGCGGCAGCTCGAGAAAGGCGCTGACCTCCTCGATGCTGCGCTGCCCGGGCGTCTGCACGACGCGCGCCGGCTTCAGCTCGCCGGCGTGCGCCGGCGGCGGCACGGCGGGGATGCCGGCCTTCTCGACGTTGGCGGCGTAGCCGCAGCGGCTGCAGCTCACCAGCGCGTCCTCGCCCGACTCGGCCAGCACGTGGAACTCGTGCGACAGGCTGCCGCCGATCGCGCCGGTGGCCGCCTCAACCGGCCGGAAGCGCAGCCCACAGCGCTCGAAGATGCGGTGATAGGCGTCGGACATGACCTGGTACTCGCGCTCGCAGTCGGCGTAGTCGACGTGGAACGAGTAGCCGTCCTTCATCAGGAACTCGCGCCCGCGCATCAGCCCGAAGCGCGGCCGGATCTCGTCACGGAACTTGCTCTGGATCTGGTACAGCGTCTGCGGCAGGTCGCGGTACGAGCGCACCTCGCGGCGCACGATGTCGGTCACCACTTCCTCGTGCGTCGGCCCGAAGCAGAAGTCGCGCTCGTTGCGGTCCTTGAAGCGCAGCAGCTCCTTGCCGTAGCGCTCCCAACGCCCGGTCTCCTGCCAGAGCTCGGCCGGACACACCGTCGGCATCAGGATCTCCTGCGCCCCGGTGCGGTCCATCTCCTCGCGCACGATGCGCTCGACCTTGCGCACGACGCGCAGCCCGAGCGGCAGCAGGTCATAGATGCCGCGCGCCACCTGGCGCAGCATGCCGGCGCGCACCATCAGCTTGTGGCTGACGACTTCAGCGTCCGCGGGGGTCTCTTTCAGGGTGGGGATGAACGATCGACTGAAGCGCACGCAGGTATCCTATCTACCATCAGGGTGCCGGGGACCTTACGGGCTGCCGTCGGGAGAGGTCAAGACGGCGGGTTTCAACGTGCCGCGAAGCACTGAGCGCCCAGACCGCCGACCACGCCGAGGCGGGGGCGGCATTCCGGTAGCGCGGGCCTCCGTGCCCGTCTGGCGCGCTCAGCGCGCCAGCAG
>JBOHWA010001072.1:0-6903 GCA_050735855.1 Binatia bacterium | reverse complement strand
GCCCTCGCGTACCATCAGAGCATGATCGACAGCGCATTCGCATTCACGTACGCGATCCAGTTGCTGGTGATCGCGGTCACGCTCGCAGGCATCGCAGATCTCTTGATCACGCAGATAATTGAGCGCCGGCGTGAGATCGGCGTCCTCCAGGTGCTCGGCGCTGGCAAGCTGATTGTGTCCCGCGCGCTCCGGCTTGAAGCGTTCCTGCTCGGCCTCGCGGGGGCGGCGCTCGGCGCGATCATCAGCGTCGGCACCTCGTATCTGTGGGTGGGTATCAATTTCCCTCTGCTTATCGGGTACATTGTCGAGCATCATTTCGCGGCCCGGACGGCCGTGCAGTCGATGGTGCTCGCCGGGATCGTCGCGCTCCTTGCTGGATCGCTGGCGGCGCGCCGGGCACTACGCGAGCCGGTGCTGAGCACCCTGCGATACGAGTAGCTCCATTTTCTTTGCCAACCTCGTCAAGAATGCACCGTTGGACGGTCGTCGTCACTGCTTGGCAATCGTGACGGGTCCGTGTGTGCTCTGCGCGTGAGCGTGAGAGAACGCCGGCCGCTCTTCGTTAGTTAGGAGGCCTCCCAACTCGCGACAGAGGCACTGCACACTGCTCTGCTGACTGGAGCGCGGCACACCGGTCCATCGGAAGCGGTCCGTGTAGCCCGGCAGTCAAGCGGTGGGGAACCGATCGATCACCGGCCTCCGGTGTGAGTCTGCCGCCCAGCGCCCAGCTCAGGGAATTGCCCCGGCAAACATCTGGTCGCGGACACGCCAGTTCGTAGTCGGACCGACATGCTGGAACACCGCGTAGTCAGTTATCGTAAATTGTCACCCTTGATAGTGCCTCTGCCAATACGGCAAATAGAAAGGGGCGCCGTTGCCGGTCCCGTGTGGGGAACCGAGCGGAAGGCAGCGGCGGGTGACGTCGGATTGCTGCCGGGGGGACAAGGCATGAAGAAGTACGGGACAATGACACTGGCGGCGACGCTGCTGCTGGCCGGTGGCGCGCAGGGACTTACGGCGGCAGAGAGATGCGAGGCGGCGAAGCTGAAGGAAGCTGGCAAGTACGGCTTCTGTAGATTGAAGGCGGAAGCCAAGGCGGTGAAGACCGGCGACGCGCCGGACTACTCGAAGTGCGACACCAAGTACGGATCGAAGTGGCCGGCGGTGGAGAGCAGCGGCGGCGGCATGTGTCCGTCGAACGGCGACCAGGCGGTGATCCAGTCGTTCATCACGCAGCACACCGACGACCTCGCGACGGCGCTCGCCGGCGGTCCGTTGCCCGACTGCCCCGCCGATCTGACCACCTGCAATGCCAATCTGGCGTCCTGCGCCGCGTCGCCGCACGCACGGCGTCTGCTGACCGGCCAGACCACTTGCTACGACACCAGTGGGAGCCCAATTCCCTGCGCCGGGACCGGCCAGGACGGCGAGCAACAGAACGGCCTGGCGCGCGGCTACACCGATAACGGCGATGGGACGATCACCGATCTCCGCACCGGTCTCATGTGGGAGAAGCAGAGCGACGACGGCAGCATCAACGATTGGGACACCACCTACACGTGGACCGATGCGCTCTCGGTGTTCATTCCCGCCCTGAATAGCGGCGGTGGTTTCGCCGGTCACTCCGATTGGCGGTTGCCGAACCGCAACGAACTGGAAAGCCTGGCCGACCTGGGGCGGCAGAATCCCGCGATCGATCCGATCTTCAACACCGGCTGTTCTCCTGGGTGCACGGTGACGACATGTAGCTGCACCTCGACGTTCCTTCACTATTGGACCTCGACGTCCAACTACTGGCACACGTCGACGGCGTGGCTCGTCTATTTCGTCGACGGCGACGTGAACGCCTTCGACAAGACCACGACCTATTTTGCGCGGGCCGTTCGCAGCGCCGACTGATCGACCTGCCGCCAGCCTTCCGCAGCAACGACGCCGCCCCACCTTCAGCATGCGCGCCCGCTGAGCGATGTGCGGCGGGCGCGGCGGCACCCTTCGACCGTGGGTGCAACGGGGGCGGTGGTGGCGGGCGGCTGTGAATCGGCATGGGGTCTGACCCCAGATCAGCGTCCAACATTGACCCCACCCGAGATCACCCACCCGCTCCGTGCATTGAGCTTTCACACCATCCGCCGGGGTCACGACTGGACGCCGAAAGGGGTCAAACTTCGACGCCGATTCACAGCGCTCTCCCCGTAGGTTGCTGGAGAGGCAGATTCTCACGTTTCAACTTGGTGTGCCCTGGGTTTCCCGGCGTCGGACAACTGGAATCATGCTGCCGTCCCGTGGTTGCGTCGAGCCTCGTACTCGACCGGTGTGAGCATGCCAAGCGCCGAGTGGCGGCGGCGACGATTGTGGAAGACCTCCAGGTATTCGAAGATCGCATTCGCCAGCTCGACGCGGGTCCGCCAGCGTTTGCGATCTAGCAGCTCCACCTGCATCCGACTCCAGAACGACTCGATCACCGCGTTATCAAAGCAGTCACCGATCGACCCCATCGACGGGACGAGCCCGGAGTCGTGGGCCCGTCGGGTGAACGCCCATGACGTGAACTGGGGGCCGTGATCCGAGTGGATGATCGTCCCGTGCGGTGCGCGCTGATCGATCGCCATGCCGAGTGCGTTCGTGACGAGCGCCGCAGTCGGCGCGCTGTCGATCGACCAGCCGACCACGCGGCGCGAGAACACATCGAGCACCACCGCGCAGTAGACCTTCCCTTCGTGCGTTGCATGTTCGGTGATGTCGGTCACCCACAGGCGGTCGGGCTCGCTGCGGCCGAACTGGCGGTCAACAAGGTCTGCGGCCGTGGGAGTATTTGGGATGCGATGGAAGCGCGAGCGGCTCGACACTCCTTGCAGGGAGGCACGCCGCATCAACAGTTCCACGGCCGAGCGCCCGACGGCGATCCCGTGCCCCATCGTGAGTTCCGCACGGACGCGTCGGGCCCCGTAGACGCCGCGGGAGTCGGCGTGGATCTGGCGGATCAGCCCAGTAAGCCTCGCGTGGCGTAGGGACCTGGTCGAAGGGGGTCGTTGGAGCCACTCGTAGTAGCCGGACTTGGACACGCCGAGGACACGACACGCGACCTTCGCGGGCAGCTTTTCCGCGACGATCACTTGGATCGCCGCGAATCGCCGTTTGGGCGGGCGTCCCCCTTCAACAGCTCGGTGGCGCGCCGGTGCACCGCCAACTCGGTCTCCAACTCGCGAATGCGGCGCCGCGCTGATTGCAACTCGGCGTGCTCGGCCGACGACAGCCCTGGCTCGAGCCCCTGGTCGATCCGATCTTGGCGCCGCCACGTGTAGATCGTTTGCTCGGTGATGCCGAGTTCTGCCGCCAGCGTTCGCACCTGCCGGCCGATCGCGAGCAGCTCCAACACTCGGCGCCGGAACTCCGCCGGGTATCCCCGTCTCCCCATGCTGTCCTCCTGTGGACAGCAGCTTTAGACTCCAAGAACCCGACGCCGCAAAACCCAGGGCACACCAACTGGTCCGAAAAACCCCAGGCAGGTCAGCATCGCTGCGCGTCGAGGCGGGCGATCTGGTCCTGTGGAACTGCCCGGACCACAAGGCACCTGGCTTCGCCGTGGTGGGCGAGGCGAGCCGGGAATTCTTCAGCAGCGCCCGGCTCACCAACGAGTGCGGCTACAGCCACGCCTTCGGGCTGCCGGGCGAATACGCCTGGGCAGATGCGAACGGGAGCGGGCTCAACGGGGTGGTCCGGGTGCGCGATCCCCACTGCCGGACTGAAGCGGACGTCGAGCGGTGGCGGCGGGAGCTGACCAAGGGCGCGTTGGTCATGATCGCCGACGGCAAAGCGGAGCCGACCAAGGTGAACGTGGTCGTCGGCCAGACGGTGTTCTTCGCCGTTGTCAAAGCGGACGGGGTCACGGTCACGGACCGTCGGCTGCTCCGCGTCGCCGGCTAATTCCGCGGCGTGCGGTTTCCAGAAGCTCGCAGGGAGGCGGGTCGCGATGAGCTGCCACTCGTCAGCGCACTTCGGGAGCAATGGGGGGACGAACCCCACACCGGATCTCCAGCAGCTTGCCCTCTTCCGCCTTCAGGGCGTCCTCGTCGCTCTCAACAGGAACTGCTCCTGCCGCTCCTCCAGAGACAGACCGGCCGGGACTAGCCCGAGCCACCGTCATGCTTTCAGCAGCCGCCGTAGCTGCTGAAACCGCTGGTTCTCCTGCCGCAACGCCGCCATCTCCTTCTCCTGCGCGACGATCGCGGCCTGAAGCGCTTTGAGGGCTGCCGCGATTGTTGCCGAGCTTCGTCCGCCACCGGCACTACCTCGGGGGCGCCCCACGCGCATGAGCGCGCCGCGCGTGCGGGCGACGCGATAGTAATTCGCCGCGACGGTGCCGAGCGCACGCCCGCTCCGTTCGGCCAACACCTTGAACGCCGCCAAGCGCTTGGTCTTGCCGTCGGCGGTGAGCTGCTCCACCTCGGCGAAGATCTGCTCGCCGATGTTGCCACGCGGGCTCTTGGAACTCTGTCGTCCCCCCATGTCGCTTCCCTCCTCGATCGAATTGCGCTCGGTGAGTATCACGAGCGCATGAAGGGGAGCCACCGCTCTTCCCCCCGGTGGATGAACGACGACCAAGATGCCCACGTGTTCCGCCGCGACACCTGCAATCGTGTGCAAAGACGCCGCCTGAATCTCTCAGCTATCACTGTGCCAGCTTGCTTCGATGCGAAGCAGAGTGGCATATGGGCGCTGCCTATCACTGACAGAGACCTGTCTATGAGCGACCTATTAAAACCTCCGTCACGATGGCTTTTTCCGCGGGTCGCGGCCGCAGCGATACTCCTCTTCATCGGGCTTCGCGCACAGGCCGCGGAAGTAGAGCCAGTGTTTGGCCCGCCGGCGGCTCTGAACTCTAGCGCATTCAACGACGCGCAGATGCCTGGGATCGTCCCGCAGCTTGCGACGGACCGCCAGGGAACCTGGGTGGCCGTTTGGCAAGGAGGGGCGCATGGGCTTCCGCTGGGTGATGACCAGGACATCTTGGTCGCGGGCTCGCACGATGACGGCCTGACTTGGAGTACGCCGGCACCGCTGAATCTGGACCCGTTTGTCGACAACGTGTCCGACGCTGACCCGTCGGTCGCCACTAACGGTGCGGGCACGTGGGTCGTAGTGTGGCAGGTCGACAACTCAGAGGTCATGGCCGCGCGCTCAACCGACAATGGCACCACCTGGGCGGCGCCCGTCTCGCTCGGGGGGCGACCGATGGCGAACTTCGGAGCCGAAGTCGTGGCCAGTGGTTCGACATGGGTGGTCGTGTGGACCGGAACCGGATCCCAACTGAACGAGTACGAGGTGTTCTTCGCTCGGTCCACCGACAACGGCGCGTCCTGGTCGCCGCGCGAGGCGCTGAACACCGACGCCCCAGTCGATACGAGATATGACCTCCGTGCTCGCCTCGCCACGGACAGCCACGGCACGTGGATCTCAGTATGGGAGGTCACGGCGAGCGGGAATACGGGGGCCGGGGTGGACATCTGGTCTGCGCGGTCGGTCGACAACGCCGTGACTTGGTCGAGCCCGTCGCCACTGCGCCCGAACGCGGCCGATGATTTGGGTCACGACCGCGAGCCGGTGATCGCCCATGTCGAGGGTGATGATTGGATCGCTGCCTGGAGTTCTACAACTCCGTCCGCCGGGGCCGTGGGCAACGATGGCGACATCGTCGCGTCGCGTTCTACGGACGGCGGGGAAACCTGGTCGGTTCCCGCGGCGGTCAATACCGATGCATCAGTGGATGTGCGCCCCGATCGCGTCCCCGCCCTCGCCGCCGACAGTGGCGACGTCGTCATCGCCTGGACGCGCGATGCGAGCCCCCTGGGCGAGCCTGGGCTAATCGCCGTCAGTCACTCAGTCGACGAGGGCGGTACCTGGACGCCCCCGCAGCCCCTCTCGGACGATGCCCCGCATCCGCATCAGGATCGCGACCCTCAGGTGGCCATCGGTGGGGACACCTGGATTGCGGCGTGGTCGTCCGGCCGAGTTGTCACCGTGCGCACCACGGACAGTGGGGAGTTTTGGAGCCGCCCCGAGCCGATCGACCCGACCGCGAACAACGCCACTGCCAATGACGCCCGTGTCGACCTCGCGACTGACCAGAACACGACCTGGGTGTCGGTGTGGGCCTCAGTGTCATCGCCCCCGTTGGTGAGCGATGTGCTCTTCGCCCGTTCGACCGACTCCGCTCAGACTTGGGGGGGCACGGCGTCACTCCTCGGAACCTTCGCCGGGACCGCCCACGTGCTGAGTGCGGCGCCGCGCGTCGCAACCGACCAGGACGGCAGTTGGATCGTCGTGTGGGCGTACCGCTCCTCACTGAATGGAACCGAACCTGACCTGCTCCTGGTCCGGTCTGCGGACGACGGCCAGACATGGACCGACCCAACACACCTCACTGCCGCGGCCGCCTCTGACATGGGCAACGACATCGACCCGGCGGTCGCGAGCAATGGCACCGGCACCTGGGTGATCAGCTGGGCATCGAACAAGACGTCCGGCGGGGCGCCGGACACGTCCTACCGCATCTGGGCAACGCGCTCGGTTGATGGTGGGGCCACCTGGAGCGAGCCGAAGCCGATAGGATCAGTTGCAGCGTTGGACCAGAGCGCGCCGCGGACCATCGCCGTGGGAAGTACGTGGGTCACGGTCTGGACGGAGCGAAGCGTGCTCGCGGGCGACTACGACATCGTCTTCGCACGTTCGACCGATGACGGGCTCACGTGGTCGGTGCCAGCGCTCGTTGACCCGAATGCCACCAAGGACTCCGGTCTGGACTACTTCCCTGATCTTGCCGCTGATGGGGAGGGCACGTGGGTGACTGTATGGCGGTCGGACGATCCCCTGCGAGGAGCCAGCGGAACAGACAACGACATCCTG
>JBOHWA010001071.1:0-8479 GCA_050735855.1 Binatia bacterium | reverse complement strand
GTATTCGACAGCGCCAGTCGCCTGGACTGGAGGGCGCCGGGCCCTCGGCGCCGGGTGGGGCAGGGGTGGGCCTCAGCTCCCCGCCACCATCAACTTGGAGATCTTCAGCGTCGGCGCCGCGATGCTGTGGCGCATGATCAGGTCGTCGCCGACCACCTCGATGTTCTGGAACATCTGCAGCAGGTTGCCGGCGATGGTGATCTCGCTCACCGGGTAGGCGAGCTGGCCGTTCTCGATCCACATGCCGCTGGCGCCGCGCGAGTAGTCGCCGGTGATGGCATTGACGCCGAAGCCCATCAGCTCGGTGACGTAGAGGCCGGATTTCACCGAGGCGATGATCTCCGCCGGCGGCGTCGTGCCGGCCTGCATGAACAGGTTGGTCGGGCTGACGTGCGGGGAGTCGGCGACCGAGCGCGAGGCGTTGCCGGTCGAGCGGCTCTCCATCTTGCGGCCCGAGTAGGTATCGAACAGGTAGCTGCTCAGGACGCCGCCCTCGACCACCGCCGTGCGCCGCGTGCGCAGCCCCTCGCCGTCGAACGGCTTCGAGCCCAGGCCGCCCGGCAGCGTGCCGTCGTCGTAGACGGTGATGAACGCCGGCGCGATGCGCTCGCCGAGCTTGCCGGTGAGGAACGACATGCCTTTGTAGAGTGCATTGCCCGAGACCGCGCCGGCCAGGTGGCGCAGCAGGCCGCCGGCCATGTCGGGGTCGAACACCACGGGCACCTCGCAGGTGCCGACCTTGCGCGCGCCGAGGCGGCGCAGGGCGCGCGCGGCGGCGACGCGGCCGATGTCGGCCGGGCGCTCCAGCTTGTCGACGTAGCGCTGCGCGCTGTACCAGTGGTCGCGCTCCATCGCGCCGTTCTCGGACGCCACTGGCACGACCGACAGCGAGCAACTCGAGCTGCGGTAGGTGCCGTGGAATCCGTTGCTGGCGGCGTAGACCACCAGGTGGCTGCCGGCGTCGAACTCGGCCCCCTCGGAATTGGTGATGCGCGGATCGGCGTCGCGCGCCGCCGCCTCGCCCTCCTTGCACCACTCGGTCGCCTGCTCGGCGGTGATGGTGCCGACCTTCGGGTCGAAGAGCCCCATATCGGGCATGCCCTGCGCCAACTCGGCCGCGTCGGGCAGTCCGCTGAACGGATCCTCGGCGGTGACGCGCGCCAGGGCCACGGCGTCGGCGCTCAGCTCGTCGAGCGCCGCCGGGGTGAAGTCGGCGGTGGACAGGACGGCGCTGCGATCGCCGACGAAGGCGCGCAGACCGAGGTGCTTGGCGCGGGCGCGCTGCACTTTCTCGACGGCGCCCAGCCGCACGCCGACCATCAGGGAATCGCCCTCGACCACCACGACGTCGGCGGCACTCGCGCCGTGCTGCTCCGCACCGCGCAGCAGGCGGTCGGCGATCTCCTCCAGGGTGAGGCCGCTCACGCCTGCGTTCCTCCCACGGTCATCGAGTCGATCTTGATCGTCGGCATGCCGACGCCGACCGGCACCGACTGGCCGTCCTTACCGCAGGTGCCGATGCCCTCGTCGAGGGCGAGGTCGTTGCCCACCATCGACACCTTGGTCAGCGCGTCGGGCCCGTTGCCGATCAGCGTCGCGCCCTTCACCGGCGTGGTGATCCTGCCGTCCTCGATCAGGTAGGCCTCGGTGGCGGAGAAGACGAACTTGCCGCTGGTGATGTCGACCTGGCCGCCGCCGAACGAGGCGGCGTACAGGCCCTTCGGCACCGAGCGGATGATGTCGGCCGGATCCGACTCGCCGGCCAGCATGAAGGTGTTGGTCATGCGCGGCATCGTCATGTGGGCGAAGCTCTCGCGCCGGCCGTTGCCGGTCACCGGCAGGCCCATCAGGCGGGCGTTCAGGCGATCCTGCAGATAGCCGCGCAGGATGCCGTTCTCGATCAGCACCGTGCGGCCGGTCGGCGTGCCCTCGTCGTCGCAGTTGAGCGAGCCGCGGCGGTTGGCCATCGTGCCGTCGTCGATCACGGTGACCAGCGGCGAGGCCACCTGCTGGCCGACGCGGCCGCTGAAGGCCGAGGTCTGCTTGCGGTTGAAGTCGCCCTCGAGGCCGTGCCCGACCGCCTCGTGCAGCAGCACCCCCGGCCACCCGGGGCCGAGCACCACGGTCATTGCCCCGGCCGGCGCCTCGCCGGCGGTGAGGTTGCGCAGCGCCTGCTCGACCGCGAGCGTCACCCAGCGCTGCCAGCGGTCCTCCTCGGTGAGGAACGAGAACTCGACCCGCCCGCCGCCGCCCGCCGTGCCGTACTCGCGCTTGCCGTGCTCCTCGGCGATGCAGCTGATGCTCAGGCGCACCAGCGGCTGCACGTCGCCGACCACCAGCCCGTCCGAGTTGACGATCAGGACGACCTTCTGCTCGACGCCGAGGCTGGCCATGACGTTGGTGATGCGCGGATCGCGCCGCCGCGCCGCGATGTCGATCTGGTTGAGCAGCCCGATCTTGGCGTCCAGCGCTGCGTCGAGCGGCGCGTGCTGCAGCTGATAGAGATTGTGTGCCGGCCGCGCCGGCGTCACCGCCACCGCGGCGGGTGCGCCGCCGGCGTCGGCGATGGTCTGCGCCGTCTTCGACGCCAGTTGCAGCGTGTCGACGCTGACGTCGTCGGTGTGCGCGCAGCCCGTCTTGTCGCCGGCGACGACGCGCACGCCGGCCCCCTGCGAGACGTTCTTGGCCGCCTTCTTGACCAGCCCCTCCTCGAGCGCGAAGCCCTCGGAGGTGCGGAACTCGAAGTAGAGGTCGGCGAAGTCGGCCTTGCGCGCGATCGCCGTGGCGATCGTATCTTCCAGGGCGCGATCGTCGAGCGAGAATCGGTCGAGAAAGAAGCGCTTCGGTTCGGCAGCATCCACTTTCGGCATGAGATGAGCGGTAGCAGATGCCGGCCGCTCCGAACAGTGCGCCCCGACGATGGCGACTACTCGCTCGAGTTGCTCTTCGAGCTCTTCACCGTCGTGCCCTGCACGGCGCCGTCGTCGCCGGCCGGCGCGCCGGCGCGCTCGCTGGTGTTGCTCTTCGAGCCCTTCACCGTCGTGCCCGGCTCCATGCCGTCGGCGCCGGTGCGGTCGCTGGTGTTGCTCTTGCCGCTCTTCACCGTCGTCGCCTCGCTGCCGCCACCACCACCCCCCTCGCCGGCGCGACTCAGCCCGGGAAACGCGATCAACACCATCACGATCAGAACGATGAGCTTCCGCATGAGAACCTCCTCTTCCTTGTCACGTGGCGTCTGTCGGGCAGCCTACACCCTGTCTCGCATGCGAGCACAATACCCACGGCGCCACTCCGTCGGGCTGTGCCCGCGACGAGCACCCCGCCCGCCGCCCCCGGCGCCGAGGGCCCGGCGCCCTCCAAGGGGTGCATCAGCCGACCAGCTCCGCCATCAATCCGCCGCGCAGCCGCTCGACCAACCCCCGATCCGCCTCCAACACATCCAAGCCGGCCAACTCCTCCACCGTGACCCAGCGCAGGTCAGCGAACACCAGATTGCGAATCTCCCCCGCAAAGCCCGACACATGAAAGAAGACCAGCGCCACCGACCCGCCCGGGTAGTGATGCTCCGTGCGCCACACCTCCCGCCCAATCGTCGCCTCGATGCCCAACTCCTCGCGCAACTCGCGCCGCAGGCACTCGGCCATCGTCTCACCGAGTTCGCGCTTGCCGCCGGGGAACTCCCACCCGCCGGGATGCGTCTGGTCGTCGCGCCTCTGACAGGCGAGGACTCGCCCGTTTCGCACGAGAATAGCAGCGCTTACGTGGGTAGGATCGGACGGGATCGACATCGCCGGCGGTACGGCTGCGGACGAGCGCAAGAACGACGCCGCCAGTTCAAGGCGGTGCGGTAGCGATGGACGATCCGCCGTGCGGGCTGGACCCGCGCGGCGGATCAGGTTGCGGCTCGGATGCCGCTCGACGATGGGTTCTCAGACCCCCGGCCCCTGCGTCCTGAGCGCGGCGATGCGCTCGTCGAGGGGCGGATGCGACATGAAGAGCCGCTTGATGCCCTGGCCGACGCCGCCGGCGATGCCGAAGGCGGCGAGTTGCTCGGGCAGCGGCTGCGGCGCGCTCTGCTTGAGGCGCTCGAGCGCGCCGACCATGGCGTCGGTGCCGGCCAGACGGGCGCCACCGGCGTCGGCGCGGAACTCGCGCTGGCGGCTGAACCACATCACGATCATGCTGGCCAGGATGCCGAGCACGAGCTGCGCGGCGATGGTGGTGATCCAGAAGGCGGGGCCGTGGCCGCGTTCGGTCTTGAACACGGTGCGGTCGACGACGTGGCCGACGACGCGGGAGAGGAAGATCACGAACGTGTTCAGGACACCTTGGATCAGCGCCAGGGTGACCATGTCGCCGTTGGCGACGTGGCTCACCTCGTGGCCGATCACCGCCTCGACCTGTTCGCGGGTCATCGCCGCGATCAGGCCGCTGCTCACCGCCACCAACGCCTTGTCGCGCCGCATGCCGGTGGCGAAGGCGTTGGGATCGGGCGAGTCGAAAATGGCGACCTCGGGCATGCCGATCCCGGCGCGGGTGGCGTGCTGGCGGACGGATTCGACCAGCCACACTTCGGTGGGGTTGGATGCCTGCTCGATGACCCGCGCGCCGGTCATGCGCTTGGCCATCCATTTCGAGATCGCCAGCGAGATGAACGAGCCGCCCATCCCGAACACCGCGGCGAACGCCAGCAGCGAGGTGAAGTCGAGATCGACGCCCTGTTCGTCGAGCATCTGTCCCACCCCGAGGACGCGCAGCGTGATGCTGAGGACCAGCAGGATGGCGACGTTGGTGACCAGGAAGAGAAACACCCGCTTCATTTGTGACCTCCGGACGTCTGGGCTGCGTCGATGCGCCGCGCGCCGTGCCAGACTCCGAGTCTAGTGATCTCGGCGGCGCCTGCAAGGAGATGGGGGGTGGCGGCGGCGGGCTTTGCCCAAGAAAGCAGAAGGCAACAATGGATTGCGCGGATTCAGCGGATTTCTGACCCCTACTCCGTCAAATCCGTTTAATCTGCGTAATCCGTTGTTGGTATTTTGAGTTCTTGGGCAAAGCCGCGGCGGCGCGGCGGCGATCACCCGAGCCAGGGTCGATCGGCCGCGTCCGCCCATGGCGATCCGCCGCGGTGGCGCGCAGAAAGTCTTCGCACCATGTCGAAAGCGTTCGGGCCTGTTCGACTAGCTGGCAGAACCGGGGCTCTCTCCGCCCGGCAGACTGACTGCCCCGCTGCACAGCGAAGGAGACGTCATGCTCGACGCACCGCAGATCACGCAGACCGCCGACCAACTCACCGCCGTCATCCACCTGACCGTGCCGCGCAGCGAGATCGCCAGCGTTATGGGCCCGGGCATCACCGAGGTGCTGGCCGCCGTCGCCGCGCAGGGCGTCGGGCCGGCCGGGCCGTGGTTCTCACACCACCTGCGCATGGATCCGGCCGTCTTCGATTTCGAGATCAGCGTGCCGGTTACGGCACCCGTCGCGGCGTCTGGCCGCGTCACGGCGGGGCGCCTGCCCGCCGCGACGGTGGCGCGGACAGTCTACCATGGCCCCTACGAGGGTCTCGGCGCCGCCTGGGGCGAGTTCGATGCGTGGATCAAGGCGAACCGGCACACGCCGGGCACCGACCTCTGGGAATGTTACCTCGTCGGTCCCGAGACGACCCCCGACCCTGCCGGCTGGCGCACGCAACTCAACCGGCCGCTGCGCGCATGATCGTTGCCGCCATCGTGCTATCAATGCTATCAACTGCATATGGCCCAGTTGATCGTGCGGAACATCGAAGACACGGTGGTCAGCGAGCTCAGGCAACGCGCGGCGCGGCGTGGGGTGTCGATGGAGGAGGAGCATCGGCGCATTCTGCGCGAAGCGCTCCAGCGGCGCGGCGGCGGCGCGGCGCGGTCCTTCAAGGATCATCTGGCCCTGATGCCAGACGTGGGGGGCGACGCGCTCTTCGATCGCCCGCCGGCTCGGATGCGCCGCGTTCGGGTCTGAATGGCGTTCCTGTTGGACACCAACGTCCTGTCGGAGCTGCGCAAGGGGGAGCGCTGCAACGCGTCGGTTCGTCGCTGGTTCTTGGCCGTCGACGCCGATGACCTGTACGTCAGTGTCCTTGTGATCGGGGAGATCCGCCGCGGCATCGAGTTGCTCCGCCGCCGCGACCTACCCGCCGCAACCGCCTTGGATCGGTGGCTGAGCGAGCTCGAGCGCCGTTTTGCCGATCACATCCTGCCGGTGACGTTGGAGGTCTGCCGGGTCTGGGGCGGGATGAGCCTGGCGCGCCCCCTCGCGCCCATCGACGGCTTGCTGGCGGCCACGGCTGTCCACCATGGGATGACCTTGGTGACGCGCAATGTTGGGGACGTCGCGCGGTCGGGTGCCGCCGTGGTCGACCCTTTCGCGCCGGGCTGAGTGGGGTCGGGCCGGGCGACGGCGCGCGGCGCCGGTGGCGCACTGGTGGAATGCTCAGTGCAGCAGCCGCGCCTGGCTGCGGATGTCGATCAGCTGGTCGCGCACGGCGTCGGCGGTCGGGTCGTCGGGCGCCAGGGCGAGGAAGCGCTCGAGATCGGCGAGAGCCGGGGCCCAGCATTCGAGCTGGCGGTAGAGCAGGCCGCGGTCGCGCAGCTCGGGGACGAGGTCGGGCTCGACCAGCAGGATGCGCTCGCAATCGGCCAGGGCGGGCTCGAGCTCGCGCGCCTCGATGTGCACCTGCTTCAGGTTGCGCAGCATGCGCACCAGGATCTCCTTCGGCGCGGCGGCGCGCAGCAGGCGGCGATCGAACTGTGCGTCGGGGCCGAGCACGGCCTGCAGGCGCTCGGCGCAGTCGCGCTCGCTGAGGATCTGGCCGAAGAAGGGGTCGATGATGATGTCGGTCTCGCCGGCGTACTTGGCGAGGAAGTGGCCGGGGAAGCCGACGCCGTGCACCGGCAGGCCGAGGCGGCGCGCCACCTCCATGTAGACCACCGCCAGCGTGATCGGCAGGCCGGTGCGGCGGTCGAGCACTTCATTGAGGAAGCTGTTGCGCTTGTCGTAATAGTTGTCCTGGTTGCCGCGGAAGCGGCGTTCGACCGAGAGGTACTGGACCAGTGCGCGAGCGCGGTCGCTCGCCGTCGGCGCGTCGGCGAGCGGCGCGCGGGCACCGTCGGCCAGGTCATCGAGCGCGTTGGTGTAGCGCGCGACATCGAGATCCGGGTACGCCTCGGCGGCGATCAGCAGCGCGGCCTCGGCCAGATCGATGGCGTGGTCCGGGGCGCGCACCAGGGCGGCGAAGCGCTCGCGCGGCGACGGCGCGGGGGACGACATGCCGCGGGCATAGCGCAGGTCGCGGCGGATTTGAACCATCAAGTCCCCGTGGACAGCCCCCGGCCTGCGGACTATATGCGCCGGCATGGGCAACGGCTCGAGCCGGGGGGTGCCCCCTGCGTTGCTCGCGGTGATCGAGCGGCCCGGGCCGCTGGTGATCCTGCCGCACGACAACCCGGATCCGGACGCCCTCGCCAGCGCCGTGTCGCTGCGTTACATCGCCAAGACCCTGGCCGGCAAAGACGCGTCGATCGCCCTGGGCGGCTACGTCGGGCGGGCCGAGAACCGCGCCATGGTGCGCTACCTGAGCATCCCGTTGGTGCCGGTGGCGGATTCGGCGCTCAGCGATCCGGCGGCGATCATCGCGCTGGTCGACACGCAGCCCGGCCGGTCGAACAACTCGCTGCCGCCCGGGGCGCGCGCCTCGATCGTCATCGACCACCACCCGCAGTACACGGTGACCAAGGATCTGCCGTACGCCGATCTGCGCGACGGCTACGGCGCCACCTCGACGATCATGACCGAGTACCTGATGGACACGCGCCTGCGGGTCGATACCAAGATCGCCACGGCGCTGTTCTACGGCATCATGGCCGAGACCCAGGATCTCGGTCGCGAGGCGACGGCGCCCGACATGGACGCCTGCCACTTCCTCTACCCGCACACCAACAAGCGCCGCCTGGCCAAGATCGAGAACGCGCGCGTGCCGCGCGAGTACTTCGCCACCTTTCGCATCGCCATCCAGTCGGCGACCATCTACGACAAGGCGGGGGTGTCGATCCTCGGCGACATCCGCTACCCCGACATGGTCGCCGAGATGGCCGACTTCCTGCTGCGCCTCGACGAGGTCGAGTGGGCCGCGGCGATCGGCCGCTACGACGACTTTCTCTACGTCTCGCTGCGCACGACGCATCGCGACGTCAACGCCGGCGACCTGCTGCAGCGCGTCCTCGGCAGCGACCACGCCGGCGGCCACGATATGATCGCCGGCGGCCGCGTCGCGCTGCCCGCCGGCGGCGACTGGGACGAGACCGCGGCGCGCGTGCGCGGCCGCCTGGTCGCCGCGGTCGGCATGGCCCACGCCAAGCCGATGCGGCTCTGCGGCTAGCCTTGATCTGACAAAAGAACCCACCACAGAGGCACAGAGACACAGCGACGGCACCGCAAGCCCGCGGCGACG
>JBOHWA010001070.1:0-2811 GCA_050735855.1 Binatia bacterium | reverse complement strand
GACCTGGGGTTTCCTCTCGCGCATGCAGCCGCGCCAGGTGTCGCAGGTGGACCACTAGGACCCGACGTGAACCGGCAGACATCCATACGAACGGCGACGCTGTTGCTCGCCGGCGCGCTGGCGCTGGCGGCGGCCGGCTGTCGTCAGGACATGCACGACCAGCCGAAGTACGAGCCGTTCGAGCGCAGCCACTTCTTCGACGACCAGCGCGCCTCGCGCCCGCTGGTGCCCGGCACGGTGGCGCGCGGCCACCTGCGCGACGATGTCGTGCTCTACACCGGCGCCTCGGCCGCCGGGCCGGTGGCACTCAACCCGTTGCCGGTGACCAGCGAGCTGCTGCGCCGCGGCCATGAGCGCTACGATATCTATTGCTCGCCCTGCCACGACCGCGTCGGCACCGGCCTCGGCATGATCGTCCAGCGCGGCTACAAGCAACCGACCAGTTTGCACGACGAACGCCTGCGCCGCATGCCGGACGGCTACTTCTTCCAGGTGATGACCAACGGCTTCGGCACCATGCCGACCTACGCGCCGCAGGTGCCGGTCAAGGATCGCTGGGCGATCGTCGCCTACATCCGCGCCCTGCAGCTCAGCCAGCACGCCACGCTCGCCGACGTCCCGGAGGAAGATCGCGCCCTGCTCGGAGCGACGCCATGATCCACGAGACGCCCACCCCGCGCGCGCCGCAGGACTTCGCCCTGCAGCCCGATCATCTCCTGCACCGCGGCCAGCGCGCCATGCTCGGCGCCGGCGTGCTGGCGCTCCTCGCCACGGGGGCGGGCGGGCTGGTCGACCACGTGCAGTTCTTCCGCTCCTACCTGGTCGCCTACATGTTCTGGGCCGGCATCGCCCTCGGCTCGCTGGCGCTGGTGGCGCTCAACCACATCAGCGGCGGCCGCTGGGGCGTCGTCATCCGCCGCATCTGCGAGGCGGCGATGCGCACCCTGCCGCTGCTGGCGCTGTTGTTCGTGCCGATCGTCTTCGGCCTCACCGATCTCTATGAGTGGGCGCGGCCCGAAGTCGTGGCGCACGATCCGCTGTTGCAGCACAAGGCGGCCTATCTCAACGTGCCGTTCTTCCTCATCCGCGTCGTCATCTACTTCGCCGTCTGGATCGTCGTGGCGCACTATCTGATGCGCTGGTCGCTCGAGCAGGACCGTACCGACGATCCCGACCTGGTCCGCCGCCTGCAGTTGCTCGGCCGCGGCGGGTTGCTGCTCTACAGCTTGACCATGACCTTCGCGGCGATCGACTGGGCGATGTCGCTCGAGCCGCACTGGTACTCGACCATCTACGGCATCCTGATCATCGGCGGCCAGGTGCTCAGCGCCTTCGCCTTCGTCATCCCGGTGCTGATGATGATCAGCGACCGGCCGCCGTTGTCGGAGGTGGTGACGGCCGAGCAGTTCCACGACCTCGGCAAGCTGCTGCTCGCCTTCGTCATGCTCTACGCCTACTTCGCCTTCTCGCAGTTCCTCATCATCTGGTCGGCCAACCTGCCCGAGGAAGTGCCCTGGTATCTGAAGCGCCTGGCCGGCGGCTGGCAGTGGGTGGCGATCGCGCTGGTGTTCTTCCACTTCGCGCTGCCGTTCACGATCCTCCTGTCGCGCGACCTGAAGCGCAACGCGCGCCGCC
Organism: Binatia bacterium; assembly: GCA_050735855.1. Lineage (GTDB taxonomy): Bacteria > Desulfobacterota > Binatia > HRBIN30 > CADEER01 > JBOHWA01. The sequence continues at coordinate 1,176 of JBOHWA010001070.1, read as the reverse complement.
TGGCCGTCGTCGCCTTCATCGTCCTGCTGGCGCGCCTGGTCGACCTGAACTGGCTGATCACCCCCGCGTTCTCGCCCGGCCGCGTCACCGTGCACTGGATGGATTTCGCGGCGGTGCTCGGCGTCGGCGGCATCTGGCTGTCGATGTTCCTCTGGCAACTGCGCGACCGGCCGTTGGTGCCGCTGCACGATCCGGCGCTGCCCGTCGCCACGGTGTCGGCATGAGCCACGACGCGCCGCACACCGGTCACGGCGAGCACGAGCGGACCGATGTCACGGTCCGCCCGCTGGTGCTGGCCGGCGTCGGACTGACCATCGCGCTGATGATCACAGCCGTCGCGATGCTCGGGATGTACGACTTCTTCGCCACGCGCTTCGCCCGCCTGAGCCCGCGACAAAATCCGCTCGCCGCCGCGGAGGGGCCGCGCCTGCCGCCCGTGCCGCGCCTGCAGGTGCACCCGATCAAGGACCTGCGCGAGCTGCGCGCCTCCGAGGCGGAGGTGCTGGAGCACTACGGGTGGGTCGACAAACAGGCCGGCGTCGTGCGCATCCCGATCGATCGCGCCATCCAGCTGCTGGCGCAGCGCCAGGGCGCAAAGGCGGCGACCCCATGAGCGGCCGTTCCACGCTGCGCCGCGGTGCCACGCTCGCCGCCCTGTCGGCGCTGCTCGCCGCGCCGCTGTCGGCGGCGGACACGCGGCCGCCCGAGCTGCGCGGCGTCGGCATCGAGCAACGGCTGAACCAGCAAGTGCCGCTCGACCTGCCGTTCCGCAACGAAGCGGGCGAGACGGTCACGCTCGGCAGTCTGATGCGCGGCAAGCCGGTGATCCTGTCGCTGGTCTACTATCAGTGCCCGATGCTCTGCACGCTGACGCTCAACGGGCTGGTCAGCGCGCTGCGGGCGATGCCGTTCGACGTCGGCCAGGAATTCGACGTCATCACCGTCAGCTTCGATGGGCGCGAAACGCCCGCGCTCGCGGCGCAGAAGAAGGCCACCTATCTGGAGACCTATCGGCGGCCGGGCGCGGCGGCGGGCTGGCACTTCCTGACCGGCGACCAGGCGTCGATCGATCGCCTCGCCGCGGCGGTCGGCTTCACCTACACGTACATGCCGGAGCGCAACGAGTTCGCCCACGCGGCCGGCATCACCGTGCTGACCCCGGCGGGCGTCCTGGCG
>JBOHWA010001069.1:0-2562 GCA_050735855.1 Binatia bacterium | reverse complement strand
CGCCATCGGCCCGCGCGGCCTGCAGGCGCTCGCCGGCGCCCTGGCGGGCCCGATCGAGGGCGGCGCCGACGATCGCCTGGGAGGTCTCGAGCTCCTGGACGGCGGCGTCGAGCTGGCCGTCGCGCAGGCGTGCCGCCGCGCCCACCTGCAGCGCCGCGACATCGAGATCGCGCGGCAGGGCGGCGGCGTCGAGGTGCCGCAGCTCGTCGGTCGACTGGCCGATAGCGGCCAGCCGCTCGCGCACCGCCGCCTCGGCGGCGCCGCGCGCGCCGAGCTCGAGGCGGACGATCAGCGACGGCGCGTCGCTGACGCCGGCGGCGACGGTGTCCCATTCGCCGGCTTCGAGCGCGGCGCGCAGGCGGTCGAAGAGCGCGTCGACCTGGGCCGGCTCGGGGCCCTGCAGCCAGGAACCGGCGCGCGCCGACAGGTCGCTCCAGCGCTGCGCCAGCCCGTCGAGGGCGCGCAGCAACTGATCGCGCGCGATGTGATCGTTGCGCTGCAGGGCGCGCGTCACCCGTTCGCGCAGGGCCTCGATCTGGGCCAGCGCCTCGCCGTGGCGGTCGGCCTCCTCGAGCTCGCCGATCTCGCGCAGGCGGTCCTCGATCTCCTCGGCGCGGGTGCCGTCGCCGACCGAGATGTCGAGGTCGCGCAGGTGGTGCTGCACGGCGCGCAGCTTGGTCAGGTCGCGTTCGGTGTCGCCGTGCAGCGCGCGCAGCGCCTCCTCGGTCTGCCGCTTCTTGTGGACCGTGAGGTAGGTGTCCTTGCACTGCTCGAGGCGCTGCAGCAGCGCGTCGGCGCTGGCTACGCGCTGATCGGGCTCGCGCTCGATGCAGTCGCGGATGAGCTGCTCGAAGTCCTCCGGCGGCGGTTGCGGATACTCCAGGCGGGCCTGGAAGGCGGGATCGTAGGCGACCCGGGAGGGAATCTTGTCGCGCGGCAGCTCCTCCAGATAGGTGTGGCCGGAGAGCGACTCGTACAGCACCGCGCCCATCGCGTAGATGTCCCAGCGCGGGTGCGCCTGTTCCATGCGGAACATCTCCGGACAGGCGTAGCGGGCGGTGCCGATGAAGACGCCGGTGGCGGTGCCGTCGACCGTCTCCTCGCCCTCGCGGTGCATCTCCTTGGCGATGCCGAAATCGGTGAGCACCGCCTTGCCGGTGGTCTTCTCGATCAGGATGTTCTGCGCCTTGATGTCGCGATGGATGATGTTCTGGCGGTGCGCGACGTCGAGCGCCGAGGCGATCTCGGCGCCGATACGCAACACATCGAGGTAGGGCAGCGCCCCGCCGGCTTTGAGGATCTCGCGCAGGCTCTGGCCCTCGATCAGGTCCATGACGATGTAGGTGCCGAAGGCCTCGTCTTCCTCGATGTCGTGCACCATGACGATGTTCGGGTGCTGCAGGCTCGCCATGCGCTGCGCTTCCTTCATGAAGCGGTCGAGCAGGTCCTTGCGCCCGGCGAGATCCGGGTTGAGCACCTTCACGGCGCGCCGGCGCTGCTGGAAGACGCGATGCGACACCTCGTAGACGGTGCCCATGCCGCCTTTCCCGATCTCACGGACGATCGAGTATTTGCGCGGTTCGGCGGGCATGGGTGACGGCGGCGGGCCGATCTCCGTCAGGCCCGCACCAGGATGGCGCTGGCGTTGTCGCGGCCGCCGGCGGCCAGCGCCAGGCGGATCAGCGCCTCGCCGGTCTCCTTCAGCGGCTGGCCGTCGAGCAGCTGCTGGCGCAGCTCGTCGGGCGTCACCATGCCCGAGACGCCGTCGCTGCACAGCAAGAACAGGTCGCCCGGCTGCAGCGCGTCGGCGCCGCAGGTCGCGCGCACCGTCGGCTCGATGCCGACCGCGCGCACCAGGCGGTTGGTGTGCGGCAGATCGGGCGGCACGCGGCCCTGCCCCCAGAACTCCTCGCCGAACATCGTGTGGTCGGCGGTGAGCAACGCCAGCTCGCCGTCGCGCACCCGGTAGAGGCGGCTGTCGCCGACGTGCGCCCAGTACGCCCGCTGGCGCTGCGGCACACAGACGAGAACGACCACGGTGGTGCCCATCGAGCCGCGCGGCGACGCCGGCTGGCTGTGTCCGGCCTCATGCACGCGCCGGTTGGCCAGCCCCACCGCGCCTTCCAGGTCGGGGCCGGGGTCGGCCGCCGACCGCGTCCCGCGCAGCGAGCGCCAGAACCCGCCCCGCTCGGCCGGCGGCTCGGTCGCGTCCTCTGCCGCGGCGCCCAACTCCGGCGCCATCGCCGCATGAATCGACTCGACCGCCAGGCGGCTGGCCACCTCGCCTTCCGAGCGCCCGCCCATGCCGTCCGCCACGACAAACAGACCGAGCTCCGGAAAGCAGCCGAGCGCATCCTGGTTCGCCTTGCGAACCAAACCTATATGCGACTCCGCCCAGCTCTCGAGGCCCATGTGTCTTGGTGTAATAGCGCCATTTTGCGACGCTTTTCCACTGTCGAGACGGACTGGCTCTGGGGTAGCCGGGGCGGTAGCGCAACGACCAGATGGAGGCAGAGCCATCTGATACTGGGCGAGGGCAAGGGCAAGGGCGAGGGCGGGGGC
>JBOHWA010001068.1:0-1994 GCA_050735855.1 Binatia bacterium | reverse complement strand
CCGGCGCCGAGGGCCCGGCGCCCTCCGGCGGTGCCGCGATCGGGGGTGCCCCTAGCGCGGCCACTTCGGCGCCCGCTTCTCGACGAAGGCCGCGAAGCCTTCCGCCACCTCCGGCGAGCGGAGGGAGCGCTCGAACATCGGCAGGTCGAACGGCGGCAGGTGGCGGTTGATGTCCTGTTTGACGGCAGCGCGGGCGGCGGGGCCGGTCAGGCGGATCGCCTCGAGCACGGTCTCGACGCTGGCTGGCAATGTTTCGTGCGGTACGACGCGGCCGACCAGACCGATCTGCGCGGCCTCGCGAGCATCGATCACGGCCGCGGTGAACAGCAGGTACTTGGCCACCGCGACGCCGACGCGCTGCGGCAGGCGGGCGGGGAGGAACGGATCGGCGACGCCGCGCCGCAGCTCCGGGGCGCGGAAGGTGGCGCGGTCGGAGGCGAGCGCGATGTCGCTGCACAGCGCCATGTTCAAGCCGCCCCCCTGGCACAGGCCGTTGATCGCGGTGATCACCAGGGTGCCCATCGACTCGAGCTGGCGGAAGGGCAGCAGGTCCAGGCTGTCGGTCTCGCGGTCGATCGTGCCGCCGCCCTCGTGCTGACCGCCCATCTCGCCGCCGACACAGAAGACATCGCCGACGCCGGTGATCACCAGGGCGTCGATGTCGGGGTCGCGGTCGGCCAACACCGCCGCCTTCTTGATCCCGTGGTACATCTCGATCGTGCAGGCGTTGCGCCGCTGCGGCCGGTTGATGACGACGCGCAACGCGCCGTGCTCGACGCTGCCGTCGAGATACTTCGAGCCGAGATCGATGCGCGGCATGCGGCGAAACCTCCGGAGGGTCCGATAGGCAGCGCCGCGCGCGGGCGTCAAGCCGGCGGTGGATCGGCGGCACCTGGCTTGCAAGCAACCGAACTGCAGCATAACCCGAAGGAGAAGGTCGGAGGGCGGATGAGACAGATGCGCGGGATCATGGTCGGGGTGGCGGCGGCGGTGCTCTCAGCCGGCACCCCCGCCGGAGCGCAGTGCCGCGGCGACTTCAACGGCGATCTCCGGGTGACCATCGACGAGCTGATCAGCTCGGTCGAGAACGCCCTCGACGGCTGCGCCATGGCCGGCGACCGGTTTGTCGACAACGGCGACGGCACCATCACCGACCGCCAGACGCGTCTGTTGTGGGAGAAGAAGACCGCCGTCGACCGCGCCGTGCAGCCCGGCAACCTGCACGACGGCGACGCCACGTACGCCTGGGCCGGCACCTGTGTGCCGAGCGAGATCGAAGTGGCATGCCAGCCGACGGCAGCCGCCCTGGCGGTCTGCCCGGCCGGTGCGCCGGGCTGCGCCATCTGTGGGGACGAGCAGGCGTGCGAGATCGACGACGGCGCCACCACGATCTTCGACTGGGTGGCGCAGCTCAACGCCGCGGCCTTCGCCGGCTACAGCGACTGGCGTGTACCGACGCTCGGCGAGCTCGGGACCCTGGTCGATCGAGGCACGGCTCTCCCGGCCGTCGATGCCGCGTTCCGGTCGGCCGGCTGTGCCACGGCCTGTGCCGATATCGTCGCGGCGGACTGCAGCTGCACCACCTCGTTCTTCTATTGGACGGCGACCCCGGCGGCGCCGATCGATATGCGCGTGCGGGCGTGGAACATCCGCTTCGACATCGGCGCCCTCGATGCCGGTCCGGTCGGCCTGCTGGTGCACGGCCGCGCCGTCCGCGCCGCCCCCTGACCCCCTCCCGCCCGCCGGCCTTGATTCACTTGGCCGTTCGGGGCATGACCTCGCAGATTCCGCATGGTCGGGATGGGCGATGCGAGCGCTGCCCGAGGAACCGATGCGCTGCGTCGGAGCAGGTCGAATCGTCGCGGCGGGAGCCGGGTGATGCGCGTGGGCAGGCAAGGGAACGATTGAATGGCCGCTGCGACGGCGGGGGCGGCGACCGCACGGGCGCTGCCGGCCGAGGAAGGTGCCGGCCGCTACGCGGTGCGGGGCAAGTT
>JBOHWA010001067.1:0-2325 GCA_050735855.1 Binatia bacterium | reverse complement strand
CACGGTTCGCACGGCAGCCATGGCTCGCACGGCAGCCACGGCTCGCATGGTTCCTGGTGAGAAGCGCGGTGCCCAGCGCACCGCAGGGGGAGGCTTCGTCATGGTGTTGGCGCGGCAGTTGTTGAATCGGGGGGCGTTGGTCGCGGCGCTGGCGTTTCTCGCCATGGGGTCGCCGGTCGGGGCGCTGATCATCACCGGGGGGCCCACCTATGCGCTGCCCGGCGGCGGCAGCTGCTCGGTATCGGGCGTCACCGCCAACACCGGCGGTGCGACGATCTCGTGCACTGGCGTCAACCTTGGCGCCCACACGAAGGTCTACTTCGGCATCCGCAACGCCAGCAACGTCAACGGTCAGTCGATGACCGGGACGACGCCGGCAGCGGCGTCGCCGTCGGTGTTCCGCTACCTCAGCAACACCAGCAGCGCGATCACCTACAACAGTTCGACATCGATCAACGACGTGCTGAACGGCGCGACGGCCGTCAACAGCCGCCTGGTCCTGACTCTGACCGCCGGCTCGGCGTCGGTGGTGGCGGCGGGCGGCAACCCAGCCAACAACAACAACGGCGACATCCAGGCCGTGTTCCAGATCAACAGCGGCAGCAGCTTCACGGTGCGTGCCGACGTGCAGGCGAGCAGCGCCTTCTTCCCCAGCTTCGGCTCGGCAAACCCGAACGTCTACGACCCGACCCACACCTCGTCCGGCAGCGGTGGCGACGACAGCATCAGCAGGGTCGACGTCGCGTTCTACTACTCGGACTGCGGCGATGGCGTCATCGACAGCCCCGAGCAGTGCGACCTGGGCGGTGCCAACGGCGCCGCGACGTCGTGCTGCACCTCTACGTGCACCTTCCGCAGCGCCGGCCAGGCCTGCCGGGTGGGCGGTGGGTCAAACTGCGACCTGACCGAGACCTGCACCGGCTCCAACGCCGCCTGTCCGACCGATGACGCGCCGATCAACGTCGGCCTGGTCTGCCGCCCCGGTTCGGGCGACATCTGCGACGCCAACGAAACGTGCACCGGCGCGCCCGGCCAGGGCTGCCCGGCGGACGATGCGCCGACCAATACCGCGGTGGTGTGCCGCGTCGGCTCGGTCGGCGACTTCTGCGACATGAGCGAGACCTGCAGCGGCACGCCGGGGGCGACCTGCCCGGCGGATGACGCCCCGCTCAAGATCAACCAGGTGTGTCGCCCCGGTTCGGGCGACGTCTGCGATCCGGAAGAGCGCTGCACCGGCTTCCCCGGCCAGGGCTGCCCGGCCAACGTCGTGGCCAATCCGAGCACGGTGTGCCGCGTCGGCTCGGGCGACAGCTGCGATCCCAGCGAGACCTGCACCGCGGTGCCAGGGCAGGCCTGCCCGGCCAACGTCGTCACCCCGGCCGGCACCCAGTGCCGCGCGGCCTCGGGTACCTGCGACGTGGCCGAACAGTGCACCGGCACGGCCGGCCTGACCTGCCCGGCGAACGGCTTCGCGTCGTCGGGCACCACGTGCGACGCGGACAGCAGCGTCTGCACCAACGACGAGTGCGACGGCAACAACAACTGCGTGTTTGATTCCAACCTCGATTGCGAGGACGGCAACGTCTGCACGCAGGACTCCTGCGATGCGCAGGACGGCTGCGGGAGCGTCGGCCAGCCGTCCAACAGCTGCACCTCGGCCAGCAAGGCGTCGCTGAAACTCGGCAACTCGAGCAACGACGCCGTGGACAAGGTGAAGTTCCTCTGGAAGGGCGGCCCGGCGCTGCTCCTCGACATGGGCGATCCGACCCAGTCGACGCGCTACGAGCTGTGCATCTACGACAGCCGCGGCGTGCAGTCGGCGATGGGCGTCCCGCCCGGCGCCGGCTGGTCTTCGAAGTCCACCGGCTACCGGTTCAAGGACATCGCGGCGCAGAACGACGGCATCAGCCTGATCATCACCAAGGCCAGCAACCTCGACAAGGCCAAGCTGAAGATCGCCGGCAAGGGCGTGGAGCTGCCCGACACGGCGGCGATGCCGCTGGTCGGCCCGGTCACCGCGCAGGTCTACGCCAGCGACGGCATGTGCTGGGAAGCGGAGTTCGCCGAGTCGAGCTTCCGCCGCAACGACACCGGAAGATTCATCGCCAAGACGCCGTAAGCGTCGCGGCGCACCATGCCAAACGACCCCCCAGCCACTCGGCTGGGGGGTCGTTTGCGTTTGGTGGCAACCGCAACCCCGGACAGCGGTACGTAGTGGCTCAGTTTGAGTCCGGAGCCCCCTCGTCTCCGCTTGCTCGGCACCGTCCCGCGCCACCGCGGGCTTGCCCATCCCGGGTGGAGGGCGCCGGTCCCTCGGCGCCGTGC
>JBOHWA010001066.1:0-6715 GCA_050735855.1 Binatia bacterium | reverse complement strand
GCGTGCAGCTCACCGGCATGCCGGCCGCGCGCCCGGCGGCGGCGCCGCGGCAGCAGCAGGAGATTCCGCTCTGGCTCATCATCGCGGCGGTCGCCGTGCTGATGCTGATCGTCTCGCGCAGCGGCGGTCCGAGCAACCGCGCGCGGCGTGGGCGCGGCGGACCGATGATCTTCCCCGGCGGATTCGGCGGCGGCGGCGGCGGCCGATTCCCGGGTGGCTTCGGCGGCGGTGGGGGTGGCTTCGGCGGGTTCGGCGGCGGTGGATTTGGCGGTGGTGGCGCGGGGGGAAGTTGGTGACCATTGGGGCGCGTGCGCGGCTCGCCGTGCACGGACTGCAACCGACGCAAGGAGGGAGCATGCGCAAGGCGTTCGCACTGCTGGCACTGGCCGTCGCACTGAGCGGCTGTGGCTACAACGAGATGGTCACCATGAAGGAGGCGGTCGACTCCGCCTGGGCGCAGGTGCAGAACCAGTTGCAGCGCCGCAACGACCTGATCCCCAACCTGGTCGAGGTCACCAAGGGCTACGCCACGCACGAGAAGGAGATCTTCGAAGCGGTCGCCAACGCGCGCTCGCGCCTGCTCAACGCGCAGACGCGCGACGAGCAGATCGAGGCCGCCAACCAGGTGAGCGGCGCGCTCGGCCGTCTGCTGGCGATCGCCGAGAATTACCCGAACCTCAAGGCCAACGAGCAGTTTGCCCGCCTCTCCGATGAGCTGGCGGGGACCGAGAACCGCATCGCCGTCGAGCGCAAGCGTTACAACGACGCGGTGCAGGCCTACAACACGTACATCAAGCAACTGCCGCGCGGCCTCTACGCCGGCCTGTTCGGCTTCGACGTGCAGAAGTACTTCGAGGTGCCGGCGTCGGCGCAGCAGGTGCCGAAGGTGGACTTCGGCTCAGGACAGAAGTGACCGCCCCCCAACCCCCGGCGCCGAGGGCCCGGCGCCCTCCAGAGGCGCGTCCACAATTGGCTCGGCTTGGACCGCGCCGCGCCCTCGGCGGTAGCCCAGAGGCGCGTCCCAGGGGGCGCGTCGGCAATCGGCTCGGCTTGGAGGGCGCCGGGCCCTCGGCGCCGGGGGTGGGGGGAGCGCCCGCGTCCGTTACGGCAGCGCGAACGGCGGCGAGCCGGCGCGCACGCTGAGCACGCAGGTGTCGGCGGCGCGGGCGACGCCCTCGGCGACGCTGCCCAGCAGCGCGTGCGCCAGGCCGGTGCGGCCGTGCGTCCCCATGACGACGAGATCGGCGTTGATGGCCTGCGCGACGCTGGCCACGGTGCCGGAGGTCTCGCCCTTGATCGTCTGCTGCTGCCACTGCACGCCGGACAGATCGAGGCTGCCGATCAGCGCGTCCCACTCCGGCTGCAGCTCCTCCGGCTCGATGACGTAGATCTCGCCGCCGGCCAGGTCGGTCGCCCAGGCATAGGCCTGCACGATCGGCTCGATGACGTGCAGCATGACGAGCTTGGCCTGCCAGTGCCGCGCCAGCCCGATGGCTTCCTCGAGCGCCGGCCGCGAGGCCTCGGAGAAGTCGGTCGGGGTGAGCAGCACCTTCGGGGTCGGCGGGAGGGCCCGCTTCGCCAACAGCACCGGGACGCCGACCTTGCGCAACACCCGCTCCGCCGTGCCACCGAGCAGCAGATCGGTGAGGCCGTCGCGCTTGCGCGCGCCCACCACCAGCAGCTCGGGGGGTTGCTCGCGGCAGAAGGCGAGCAGCTCGGCGAATGGGACGCCGATGCGCACATGCGTGGCGACCGACAACCCGGCGAATGCCGCGCCGCTCGCCACCTGCTCGAGATGCTTGCGGGCGCCGGCGAGCAGGTCGGCCTCGTTGGCGTTGGCCTGCTTGAGCACGCGCTCGTACAGGTGTGGGCGGTGGACGACGTGCACGAGGTCGAGATGCGCCCCGGCGGCGCGCGCCAGCCCGGTCGCGGTCTGTACCGCGAATTCGGACTCGGGTGAAAAGTCGGTGCCGGCGCACAGCCGCTTCAAGTTCTGCATCCGCAAGCTCCTCCGTTCGAATGCTGCGTCTACCACGGAAGCGAGCCGAGCTGAACCGACGCGGGGAGGCCGGCGGACGTATCGCCGGCGCCGAGCGGCGCCTGACGGGTGTGGAAGAACCACTCGTCGAGCACGACGCGGCGGGCGAACCAGGCGGCGCCGAACAGGCGTCCGGCAAGCCCGGCGAGCAGCCACTCGGGCAGCAGGTCGAGCAGGCCGGCGGGCTCGGCGCGCGGGCCGAAGCGCTCGGCGACGCGGCGGGCGTAGGGCGCCAGGCGCGCCGTGTCGTAGCGGCCGGCGGCCTCGACGACGGTGGTAGCGGCGAGCAGGGCAGACTCGACCGCCGGCCGGATGCCCTCGCCGCTCCTGGCGTAGGCGAGGCCGGCGGCATCGCCGATCAGCAGCGCCCGATCGCCGAGCAACGGCCGCGGCGCCTGGGTATAGAGCAGATACGGATGCCCGCTGAGCCGGGCGCCGAGCGTGGCGGGCACCTTGCCGCGCGCCGCCAGCCAGGCGACGAACTCGGCGACGTGCGCGGCGAGCTGCGCGTTGCCCTGCCGGCCGAGCCCGACGTTCAGGTAGTCGCCCTTGCGGAACACCCAGCCATAGCCCTTCAGATCGCGGGTGAAGTAGATCTCCGGCAGATCCTCGGCCACCGTGCAGTCGCGCGCCTGGGCCGTCGTCAGGCGGAACTCGGCTTCCTGCGCGGCGACGATCGGCTCGCCGTGGCCGAGCGCGGCGCCGAGGCGTTGGGCGACCGGGCAGAAGTGGCCTCCGGCGCCGATCAGCAGCGGCGCGCGCACGGCGTCGTTCGCCATCCAGCGGTCGCCGTCGCGCTCGAGGGTGCGCAGGGGCTCGCCGAGGCGCTGCGCGGCGCCGCTGCGGGCCAGCAGGTAGTGGTCGAACTCGCAGCGCCGGATGCCGTAGCTGACCGGCTGGGCATAGCGCACGCGCGCCTCGCGATCGCCCAGCCGGCTGACCTGGAAGCCGGCGATCGCCTGGCAGGTGCGACCGCCGGCGGCATAGTCGGCGAGGTCGAGCTCGAGCGCGGCGACCACGTGCGGCGTGATCCAGCCGGCGCAGAGCTTGTCGCGCGGGAACGCCTGGCGGTCCCAGACCAGGACGTCGAGGCCGGCGCGGCGCAAGGCCCAGGCGCAGGTCGAGCCGGCCGGGCCGCCACCGACGACGAGGACGTCGACCGGCTGCATCAGCGCTCGGCGTAGACGTGCGCCCGCGTCCACGGCAGGCCGTTGTGACGCTCGCGGGCGAACACCACCTGGAAGAGCTGCAGCAGGCTGGTGCGGAAGGCGACGGTGGTGCCGGCCAGGTACAGGCGCCAGGCGCGCACGAAGCGCTCGTCGAAGCGGCGCTGCACCTCGGCGACGCGCTGCTCGAAGCGCTGCAGCCACGCCGCCGCGGTGCGCTCGTAGTGCAGGCGCAGGTTCTCGACGTCGACCACCGACAGCCGCACCGGTTCGAAGATCGCCATCATCTCCTTCAATGTCGGCGGATAGCCGCCCGGGAAGATGTGCTTCTCGATCCACGGATTGAGCCGCATCGGCCGCGTCCGGCCGATCGTATGGATGAGGCCGCGGCCGTGCGCCGGCAGACAGCGGTCGATGATGCGGCCGAGCGCGCCGTAGTGGTCGGGGCCGACGTGCTCGAGCATGCCGACCGACATCACCGCGTCGTAGGTGCCGCTGATGCTGCGGTAGTCGTCCTCGACGAACTCGACCCGGTCGGCGAGCCCCTGCCGGGCCGCCTGGGCGCGCCCGTAGGCGATCTGCTCCCCCGAGATGTTGAAGGCGCGCACGCGCACGCCGTAGTGCCGCGCCATGTGCAGGGCGAGCGAGCCCCAGCCGCAGCCGGCTTCGACGACGCGTTCGCCGGGCCGCAGGTCCAGCTTGCGGCAGACGTGGTGCATCTTGGCGATCTGCGCCTCCTCCAGCGTCGCCTCGGGCGTCGGGTAGTAGGCGCAGGTGTAGAGCATCTGCTCGTCGAGCCAGAGGCGGTAGAAGTCGTTGCCGAGGTCGTAGTGGCGGTGGATGTTGTGGCGCGCGCCGCTGAGCGAGTTGCGGCGCGGCGGGCGGGTGCGGAACAGCAGGCGCTCGACCCACGGGCTCAGCGGCTGCCGGTAGATGGCGGTGAGCACCTCGACGAGATCGCCGTCGACGACGATGCGCCCGTCGGTATAGCCCTCGCCGAACCCGACCTCGGGTTCCCACAGCAGGCGGTAGAGGGCGCCGCGGTCGAGAAAGCGCAGCGTGCCGACGGGCGCGCCCTCGCCGACGTAGACCGCCTGCCTGTCGGGCAGCTCGCAGCGCACCGGCGGTCGGCCGGCGGCGCGCAGGAAGCGGCGCAGCAACCAGCGGTCGACGGGCAGCGTGTGCGTGGCCGCGCCCTGCAGGCGCGGCGCGGGGCCGGTGACGCCGGATGCATCGGCGACACGACTGCGCGTGGAGACGGGCGAGTGCCAGGGCATGCTCAACCTCCGTTGGATCAGGTCGGCGCGAGCCTCCCGCGGCGGCGCCGGGCGTTGAGGCGCTGCGAGACAATCGACACGACACTGTCGATCGACTGATGCACGAGTTCCTAATGCGCCGGCGCCGGCACGTCGTCAAGTACGGTGGCGCGCGGGCGGTCAGCGCCCGGCGGCCGCGCGCAGTTCGGCGCGGAAGTCGGGGTGGGCGATCTCGATCAGGGCGGCGGCGCGCTCGCGGTGGCTGAGCATGCCGAGGTTGGCGACGCCGTGCTCGCTGACGACGTATTGCACGTGGTGCCGCGGCGTGGTGACCAGCGTGCCGGCCGGCAACTGGCCGACGATCGTCGAGCTCCGCTGCCCGTTCACCGTCACCGTCGAGCGCACGCAGATGATGCTGCGGCCGTCCGGGCCGTCGTGCGCGCCGATGACGAACAGCTCGTGCCCGCCGACGCCCGAGTACTGCCGCGGGCCGATGGTGTCGGCCATGATCTGCCCGGCGAGGTCGATGGCGAGCGCGCCGTTGACGCTGACCATGCGGCGGTTCTGGCGGATGATCGCCGGGTCGTTGACCTGCAGCACCGGCAGCATCCGCACCTCCGGGTTGCGGTGCATCCAGCGGTAGAGCTCGGCGCTGCCGGCGGCGAAGGTGGCGACCGAGAAGCCGTCGAAGATGCCCTTGTGGTTGGTCACCTTGCCGGCCTGGTGCAGGTGCATGATGCCGTCGACGAACATCTCGGTGTGGATGCCGAAGTCGCCCTTGTGGCCGGCGGCGAGCAGCTGCGCGACCCCGTTGGGGATGCCGCCGATGCCGAACTGCAGCGTCGTGCCGTCCTCGATGAGCGACTCGACGTGGACGGCGATGCGGCGGTCCTCGTCGGTCACCGGGGTCGGCGGCAGGATGAAGCTGGCGCGGTCCGAGTCGACGAGGTAGTCGATCTCCGAGATGTGGACGCGGTGCCCGCCGTACTGGCCGAGACCGTAGATGTGCGGCATGTCGGCGATCACTTCGCCGATGGCGAGCCGCGCGGGGTCGCGCGCGGCGGCCATGAAGGCGTCGAAGACGGCGCCGGAGTGCAGGCCGAAGCTGAGGTAGCCGCGCTCGTCCATCGGCGCCAGCGCGGTGGCGACGACGCGCGGCCGCGCCGCGCGCGCGTAGCGATCCCAGCCGAGGAAGTCGGCCGGCAGGTAGTCGACCTGGGCGCCGGCCTGCACCGCCATGCGCTCGATCGGACCGAAGAACCCGCTGATGCAGCGCACGCCGGGGCGCTGCAGGAACGAGTAGGGCTCGGTGAACAGGCCGCCGAAGACGGTGAGCTGCTGCCAATCGTCGCGCTCGCCGATGGCGTGCAGCAGCGCGCCGGGCTGGCCGGTGGCGATCGGCACCACGACGACGTCGTCCGGGCGCAGCAGGTCGACCGCCTGGCGGGCCGTGCGTCGCTTGCTCTCGTATTGCGAGTGGGTGGTGACCGTCATGCGGCGACGCTTACTGTGCCGCTCCGCGGAACGTCAATCGAGGCCCGGCTGCGCGCGAGGCCCGGCTGCGCGCGAGGCCCGGCCGCGCGCCGTTGCAAGCCTGCGCGGCGAGCGCCAACATGCGCGGCGCATGACCGTCGACCCCAGCCGCTTCGCTGTCGAGCGCGTCCTGCGCGACGGCGGCTCGATCCACGTGCGCGCCATCCGGCCGGACGACAAGCCGCGCCTGGTCGAGCATTTCTCCCAGCTCAGCGGCCGCTCGGTCTACTTCCGCTTCTTCCGCGTCAAGAAGCACCTCACCGACGCCGAGCTGCGCCAGTTCACCGAGCTCGACTTCCGCCGCAACGTGGCGCTGGTGGCGACCCTGCGCCGCGATGGTGCGGAGGCCATCGTCGGTGTCGGCCGCTACGCCCAGCTCGACGTGCCGGCCGGCGCGCCGGCGCGCGCCGAGGTGGCCTTCGCGGTCGCCGACGCGTACCAGGGGCGCGGCATCGCCAGCCTGCTGCTCGAGCTGCTCGCCGCGCTGGCGCGCGCCGCCGGCATCGAGGAGCTCGAGGCCGACGTGCTGGGCGAGAACAACACCATGCTGCGCGTCTTCGCGGCCAGCGGCTATCGCGTCCGCCGGGCGCTCGAGGAGGGCGTCTTCCATCTCACCTTCCCGATCGAGGCGACGGCCGCCACCGATGCGGCGACGCACCGCCGCGAGCGCGCCGCGGCGGCGGCCGGCGTGCGCGTCTTCCTGCAGCCGCGCTCCGTCGCGG
>JBOHWA010001065.1:0-3744 GCA_050735855.1 Binatia bacterium | reverse complement strand
GGCGCCGAGGGCCCGGCGCCCTCCACAGGGACCGCCCGCAAAGCCCGGGCGTCAGGGGGCGTCATCGCCGGACGGTTGGCTGGCGTCGGCCAGGCCGAGCTCGGCGAAGGGGATGGGGCGGCCGCGCAGGGCGTCGAGGGCGCCGCGGGCGAAGGCGCGCTCGGCGGCCACCTGCTGGTCGGCGAGGCGGCGGGCCACAGGGTCGGCCGCGCCCAACTGGCGCAGACGGGCGCGGGCGGCGCGCAGCGACCAGGCGGCACCGCAGAGCAGCGCCAGGCGCGCCCATTCGCCGGCGGCAGCGTGTTTGCGGGCGAAGTGGACGCCGTTGCGACCGAGAAAGTAGCTCTGCGGAAACGAGCGCGGCCGCTCGGGATCGGAGCTCGAGCCGCCCTGGTGGATGATCGCGCTGCTGCCGGCGTAGACGACGCGCCAGCCGGCGCGGCGGGCGCGCAGGCACCAGTCGACGTCCTCGTGGTAGCCGAAGAAGCTCTCGTCGAGCAGGCCGATCTCGCGCAGCGCGCTGGCACGCCACAGGTAGCCGTTGCCGATCACCGAGTCGACGTCGCGCACCGCCTGCCACGCGGGCCCGTCGGCCGCGCCGGCGCCGTCGCTGCGCACCAGGAATGGCCCGTAGGTCAGCGTCGCGTAGGCGCCCCACAGGTGGGTCGGATCCTCCATCAGCAGATTGCGGCAGCCGACCACGGCGATGCGCGGATCGCGCTCGGCCTCGCGCAGCATGGCGCCGGTCATGTCGGGTGTGACCTCGGTGTCGCTGTTGATGATCTGCACGAACTCCGCCCCGCGCTCCAGGGCCCAGCGCAGGCCGACGTTGTTGCCGCCGGCATAGCCGCGGTTGGTGGCGTTCTCGATGATCGTCAGGCCGGGATGGGCGGCGCGCAACGCCGCCACCGTGTCGTCCTGCGACGCATTGTCGATCACCACCGGCTCGACCCCCGCCGTGCCCAGCCGCGGCAGGCTGGCGACGCAGCGCAGGACGTCGTCGCGACGGTTCCAGGTGAGGATCAGCAGGACGACACGGGGCATGCGAGGGCCTATTTCCTAAGACGAAGAGAACTTCCACCGCGGAGACGCAGAGGCGCGGAGATCGCCTGCTCGAAATGGATCCCCGTTTCTTGCTCCTCTTGTTGTTCTGCTTCTCAGAGCACGAATGCTTCACGCGGATGCAGATTGCATCAGTCTGGCTCGCGCCGCGCCGCGCCTCCGCGTCTCCGCGGTGGAAGTTCTCTTTGGTCTAGCCCACCACCCGGCGGTAGAGCTCCATCGTCTGTTCCGCGATGCGCTCCCAGCTGAGGTTCTCCTCGGCGTAGCGCCGTCCGCTGGTGGCGCAGCGGTCGCGCTCCGCGCGGTCGTCGAGCAGCGCCTGCAGGGCGACGGCGAGGGCGCCGGCATCGCCGTAGGGCACCAGGCGGCCGCCGCCGGCGGCGCGCACCACCTCGCCGCAGCCGGAGTCGTCGCAGACCACCACCGGCGTGTGGCACATCAGCGCCTCGGCGGCGACCAGGCCGAAGATCTCGTCGGTGGAGGGGTAGGCGACGACGTCGGCATCGACGTACGCCGCGTTGCGGTCGTCGCCCAGCAACAGGCCGGGGAAGCGCACCCGGTCGTGCAGGTGCAGCTCCTCGACGATGGCGCGGATGGGCGCCTCGGGCATCATGAAGTTGCCGGCGACCACCAGCGTCACGTCGGCCGGCAGGCGGGCCAGGGCGCGCAACAGCACGTCGACGCCCTTGCGCGGCGTGATCTTGCCGACGAAGACGATCAGCGGCCCGTCGCCCAGCCCATAGGCGCGGCGGAAGCTGCCGCGCTCGGGCAGCGCGGCGTACTCGTCGAGACGGATGCCGTTGGGGATGACGTGAACGCGCTGCGCCTCGACGCCGGCGGTGACGTAGTGCGGGATCTCGGCCTCGGAGACCGCGACGCAGGCCGCGGCGTGCTCGAGGATGGCGTCGGCGCCGATCAGGTCGAGCAGCCGCTTGACCAGCACGTAGCGCTCGATCGGCGGCACCGTGCCGTTGCCGGTGAAGACGTAGGGGATGCCGCGCCGGGTCGCCGCGGCGCCGACCAGCGCCTCGAGCAGATGGCGGTGCGAGTGGATGTGCACCAGGTCGAACTCGGTCAGGTCCTGCCACGGCGCCTTCAAGATGCCGGCCGGCAGGTAGAGCTGGCGGTGGTAGGCCAGGCCGTTGTGCAGGTTGCGGAAGCGGCGCACGAAGATGCCGTCGACCGTGACCTCCGGCTCGCGCAACCGATGCTCGGCGTCGAGCGCGTCGGTGGTCCACACCGTCACCGACTCGCCCTGCCGCACCAGGGCGCGGCACAGCTCATAGGCACAGCGCGGAATACCGCCGTAGGCCCAGGCCGGATAAAAGGTTGGCGCGACGTGAAGGATGCGCACGAATTCCCCCCGGCGGGCGTCTATCCCAGCCGTCGGCGCCGAGGCAACCCGCCGTCAGCTCGCCGGTCGCACGGCGAGGCATCTGTAAGGCCCTGTGATCACGGCGGACGCGGCCAGGGTGCAAACAAACGGTTGTTTAGTTCGGTCGCTTCGGGGCGCAACGAGGCGGCTCTAACCGCTCGGTGAGTGCCATAAAGGCCCGTTGCCGCTTGAAGAAAATATTCTTGACGTATGATTCAGGCTTGGTGTACGAGTGGAGGTCAGAGGGTGTGTACATCTGCCTGCAGGTTTCCCTGTGGGCATCCAACAATCATCGGCGGCTGCGGCCGCCAATCAACAGGAGGGGGGCTACATGAGTACCAAGGGTACGCTCACGTCGATCGCGGCCGCTATGGTCGTTCTGATCGGCAGCAGCAGCGCCGCATCGGCGTTCACCAAGGACGAGCAGAAGTGTATCGACGGCTACAACAACAAGCTGCGTCTGGTCTCGGCGCAGGCCGGCAAGTCGGCGCGCGCCTGCGTGAAGAACGCGGGCAAGGGCGCCGAGCCGAATGCAGAGACCTGCATGCAGACCAACCCTGACGGCAAGATCGCCGGCAAGGAGGGCAAGGTCACCGAGCTGTTCGACGTCGGTGGCAAGTGCGATCCGGTTCCTGCGCAAATCGTCCAGGGCGCCACGGCGGGCAATCTGGCGCACCGCGAAGGCATCGAGGACCTGGCGCACGACATCTTCGGTGCGTCGATCACCGCGGCCGTCACCAGCCCGGGCAAGGATGAGGCGAAGTGCCAGGACAAGGCGATCCAGCGCTCCGGGCAGGCCTTCACCGAGATCATGAAGGCCCAACGCAAGTGCAAGAAGGATGCGATGAAGCTCCTGACGGTCACCGACGAAGCCACCCTGACGGCGACCTGCAGCACGTACGCCCAGATCAACGCCAGCGGCAAGCCTGGGGCAAAGCTCGCCAAGCTGTCGGCTGACGTCGCCGCCGCGTGCGTCGCGCCGGTGGTCATCGCCACGCAGTTCCCCGGTTCGTGCAGCGGCTCGGCCACCCCGGCCGCCCTCGGCACGTGCCTCGAAGGCAAGACCCGTTGCCGCGCCTGCGAGACGCTCAACGAGGCCGATGGCGCGTCGGCCGACTGCGATCTCTTCGACGACGGTCTCGCCAACGCCTCGTGCGGCGGCTGCCCGATCGCACCGGGCGCGTACACCATCACCCAGCTGGCCGGCGGCACGCTGTCGGTCTCGATCTTCCCGGCCTTCCCGTTCCCGGCCGGCGGCTCCATCGTGCAGGACGTCGCGGCGGCCACGCTGCCGAACTGCGTGCACA
>JBOHWA010001064.1:0-2181 GCA_050735855.1 Binatia bacterium | reverse complement strand
GGCCAGAGGAGCGCAGCTGTGGAGCGAGCGTTCCCGGAACCACATCGCGGATGCGGATTGGGAAAGAGCCGGCCGGGTGCAGACTCCTCGGTAACACTTCGCGTCTTCGCGTTGAAGTCTTTTGTCTCATCAAGGCTAGTCTAATCTAACAGCCCGTTGAAAAAGCCCGGACCGCCCTTCGACAAGCTCAGGGCGAACGGAAAAGTCGTGGCGAACCGGGAAGGGTTCCGTTCGTGCTGAGCTTGTCGAAGCACACGGCAGGGTTTTTCAACCGGCGGCTACCTACTGCTGCTGCAGCAACGCCGGATCGTAGTAGAAGCGCTCGCGCACGATCCGCCCGTTGGCGATCTCGTGCACCGCGATCTCCGGCATCTCGACCACGCGGCCGCTGGCGGCGAGCGTCACGGTGCCTTCCCACTCGATGGTGATCACCTTGCCGTCGGCGGTCAGCGAGCGCGGCAGGAAGGTGGCGTCGCTCACCATCGAGCGCCACATCTCGAACTTCTGCCTGATGGCGTCGAGGCCGACGCTCGCCGGCATGCCGGGCTCCTTCGACTCGATGTCGTCGGCGTAGAAGGCCAGCATCGCGGCGTCGTTGTTCGCCACGGTGGCGTCGATGATGCGCTGGCCGAGCTCGCGCAGCTTGTCGTTGCGGTCGACCTCGACGGTGCGCGTCTCGACGCGCGTCACCACCTTCACCGGCGGCGCAGCGGCCTTCTTCGCCACGACTTTTTTGGCCGGCTTGCGCTTGGCCGGCGCCCGCTTCGCCGCGACCTTCCTGGTCTTGGCGACGGGCTTTTTCTTCGCTGCCTTGAGCACCTTGCCGCGATTCATGCCCATGACCGACCCTCCTCGAAGTGCCGCGCAGAATGGCGGGCAGGGGTAAGCGCGTCAAGCTGACGAGATCGAGCCCGCAATGCGACGTCCGGTAGCGCGGCCGTCCCTGGCCGTTGGCGCGCGGAGCGCGCCACAGGCTGGATGCACAGCGCCAGCATGCTGGTCTCCGCGGACGGAGCCCCAGACGGGCACGGAGGCCCGCGCTACCCAGCCGATGGCGCCGGCAGATCGAGGATCTTCGCCAGCAGGCGGGTCACCGTGTTGTCGAGCTCGAAGGCGCGGCCGCCGGCTTCGTCCATGCCGCCGTAGGTCACCATCTGCTGCGCGATGCGCAGCATGATGATGGCGAAGCGGAAGCCCGAGAGCACCTGATAGTAGTGCAGGTGGCGGACGGTGTGGCCGGTGAGCGCCTGATAGCGGTCGACGGTCTCGTCGTAGCTCGGAAAGCCTTCCAGTCGCGGCACGCCGAGGCCTTCGCTGTGGTGGCGGTCGAGGAAGATCGACCAGCCGAGGTCCATCTCCGGGCTGCCCAGGGTCACCATCTCCCAGTCGAGCACGGCGGCGGTGCGGGTGCCGTCGAAGATCATGTTGCCGATGCGCGCGTCGCCCCAGCTCAGCCGGACGGGTTCGCCGCTCGGCTTGTGTCGCACCAGCCAGTCGAAGGCGGCCTCGATGGTCGGGTGTGGCAGGTCGCGGCCGGCCCAGGCGAGGTAGCGCGTGTAGTAGGCGAGCTGCCAATCGACCGGCGTCGCGCCGAGCTCGGGCCTGGCGAGGAAGTCGAAGCCGAGGGCCTGGTAGTCGAGACGATGGATGGCGGCGAGCGTCTCGACCCCGGCCCACCAGATCGCGGCGCGCTCGGCGGGGGCGGCCTCGGTCATCCAACCGCCGGCGTGGTACGGCGGGTTGTCGGTCGGCACGCGGCCGCGCACCTGGCCCATGACGTAGAAGGCGCCGCCGAGGAGGTCGCGGTCGGCGGTCTCGATCCAGTACATGCGCGGCACCGGCACGGCGGTCTGCGCCAGGATCTGCATGGTGCGGAACTGCAGGCCGAGGTCGTACTCGGGAAACACCTGGAAGCCGATCGGCTCGATGCGCACGACCAGTGGATGGCGCTCGCTCTCCCCGGCGCGCCGGAACTCGAGATCGAAGAGCAGCGTCTCATTGGAGAAGCCGGAGCTCTGCGGGGCGATGAGATCGGAGACGCGCAGGTCGGTGGCGTCGGGCAGCTGCCGCTGCAGCCAGGCGGTCAGCTTGGCGCGGTCGGCGTCGAGGTCGCGTTGCCACATCGTCGGCATGGCGCTGCGTCTAGTACGGCGGTGCAGACGTGTGCAATGAAACCTGGAG
>JBOHWA010001063.1:0-1672 GCA_050735855.1 Binatia bacterium | reverse complement strand
CGACCAAGCCCTTCCTGCTGTGCAGCCCGACGTCGGTCGACGGCAGCGTGGTCAGCAACGACGACGACCAACTGACCTGCTACAAGATCAAGGGCCCGAAGCTCGCCGCCGGCGATCGCCCGCAGATCGAGGTGGAGAATTTGTTCGGCACCCTCCAGCTCGAAGCCAAGGCGCCGTCGCTGCTCTGCGTCAAGTCGTCGTCGACACCGCTGCCGTAAGAAGAAGATTTTTCACCGCGGAGACGCGGAGTTGCGGAGACCGACTGCTCGAGATGTGGCCGACGCCAACTCCAATCAGAGCCACGCCGCGTTAGAGGCAGACTCGGACGCGTCGGCTCAGAAGCCTCCGCTCCTCCGCTCCTCCGCTCCTCCGCGTCTCCGCGGTGAACTCTTAGTTAGCTGCCGATCAACCCCGCCAGGTTGTCGCGCATGATGTGCCGCACCGCATCGGGCGCCAGGCCGTCGAGCTCTTCGAGGAACTCGATCGGCCACAGCAGCCCCTCCGGGTGCGGGTAGTCGGAGCCGTTCAGCACGTGGCCGACGCCGATCAGGCGCGCCAGGGCGACGACGTCGTCCTCGAAGAACGGTGCCACCCAGACGTTCTGGCGGAAGGTGTCGCTCGGGGTCAGCGGCGGCGTGCCGAAGCGCCACATGTCCTTGCTGAACAGCCGCGCCAGATGGTCGAGCTTGTGCAGCAGCGGCGCCACCCAGCCCGAACCGTACTCGATGCTGAGGATACGCAGGCGCGGGAAGCGGCCGAAGAGATTGTCGGCGATCAGCGCGGTGACGGTGTCGACCACCGGCCGTTCGGTGAACGACAGCGCCCACTCCATCAGGGTGTGGCGGTGCGACGGCGGGTGCGGGCGCAGGCCCCACGGCGGGTTGTACATCTCGCTGAAGGGCGTGCGACCGATGTGGTAGACGACGTTCAGCCGCGCCTCCTCGCAGCGGGCCCAGAACGGATCGAAGTACGGGTCGGCCGGTGAGCGGCCGGCGATCGGCCCGGCGGTCAGGATGGCGAAGCGCGCGCCGCGCGCCAGCAGGCGCTCGAGCTCGGCCAGCGCCTGCGGCAGATCGAACAGCGACAGCAGCGGCGCGCCGTAGATCCGCCCGTCGGCGCCGTAGCCCCAGTCCTCCTCGAGCCAGCGGTTGAAGGCGCGCAGGCTGGGGTAGAGCACGTCGGGCGTCTCGCGCAGTTGGGTTTCGACGCCGACCCCGGCGGTCGGCAGGATCAGGCACGCCTCGACGTCCTGCTCGTCCATCTTCGCCAGCCGCGCGCCGCGCGCCACGAACTCCGGTACCGCCAGCGCGTTGATCGGACTGAGGCTCGGGTTGCCGCCCTCCTCGCTCTCGCCGCGCAGGAACGCCTTCATGATCCCCGGCGGCCCGACGCTGTCGCCCACCCCGACGCTGAAGAAGTGGCAGCGCTGGTCGCCGACGTACATCTTGCCGCCGCCTTCCGGCCGGCGGTCGATCCAGACCGTGCGCGCCTTCAACGCCGACTCGATGTGGCGCGTGAAGCAGTCGTCCGGTTCGTAGTAGTGGTTGTCCGCGTCGAACAGGCGATAGCCGAGCTGGGTCATCGCCTCCGGCCTAGCCAATCCACCGCGGGGCGTCTACAGCCCGCACTCCGACGTAGTGGGTCCTTTTGAACCCGGAGCACGGCGGCATCT
>JBOHWA010001062.1:0-1774 GCA_050735855.1 Binatia bacterium | reverse complement strand
GCCGACCGCATCGAAGGCGCGATCGTTCGAGATGATCTCGAGTTGATCGCCCGGCGAGGCCTGCCCGATCCACACCCCGGCGGCGACGGCGATCCACAGATCGCTCCAGTCCTTCACCCCGGTGACCGGCGCGCTGTGCACCAATTGTGCGCCGAGCGAGGCGAGCCGTCGCCCCAGCCGCTGCCCCGCCGCGCGCCAGTTGCCGACCGCCACCACCTCGATCGTCTGCACCGTCCGGTCGATGTGCAGATCGTCGAGCACTTCGATCAGCGACTCCTCGCTGCTCGTGTTCTCGACGTCGATGAATATCAGCCGGCGCTTGACGCGCACGGCGAGCGCCGCCACCCCGGGCGCGGGCGCGGGGCGGCGCGCGATCACCGGCTTCGCCACACGGCGCGGCGCCGCCGTCTTCTTGGCCGCTTTGACCGCTGCCGGCTTGACCGCTCGCTTGGCTGGCTTCGCCGCGCCGCGACTCTTCGATGACGTCTTGCCTCTCTTCAGGGTGCCCACATTGCACTTACTGCCAGGCAGCGTGCCTCGCCGTCAAAGGCTCGCGCCGGTCAGGGGTGCCCCGGGGTGCACACCGACGGGCGGCGGCTGGCGTCGCAGGTGGCGAGCGGCTGGTCGAAGCGATCGTAGAAGGTGGCCGTCCAGCTGGTGTCGCGGAGCTCGATCAGCAGATAGCCGTGGTCATGCAGGTTGAGGGCCGCGGCGACGGTGGGGCCGCCGAGGTCGAAGGGGAGGTTGGCGAGGTGTTCAGGGAGGTTGGCGGGGTTGTCGAGCTCGGCGCCGCCGGTGCCGATCAGCAGGGCCGGCGGCAGGTTGGGTGGCTGGAAGGTCAGCGCCTGCAGCACATGCTCGTGGCCGGAGAGGAGCAGCGAGATCGCCGCCGGCAGGTGGTCGCCGCTCGCCTGGCGCAGCGTGTAGTTGGGGAACATGGTCCCCGCCGGCGTATCCTTGAGCACGGCCCACAGTGGGCGGTGGCTGACGAACCACGTCTGGGCGGAGTGGCCGCTGGCGACCAACGCGGCGAGCTGGTCGAACTGGCGGCGGTAGGGTTCGGTGTGATCGCGGAAGCCCGCCTGGCCGCAGGCGTTGGCGGAATCGAGGACCACCAGGCGCAGCGCCGCACCGAATGAGAGCAGATACGGCTCGGTGAAGCACGGCGTGAGCACCGGATTGCCCGGACACTGCGGCGCCGGCGTGTGCGGATCGAGATAGCGGAAGAAGCCGTGCCCGGTCTGGGCGCAGAGCTCGTGGTTGCCGCGCACCATGACCCAGGGCGCGCGCGCCAACAGCGGCGCGGCCGGGGTGAAGAAATCGGCGTCCCAGCTGTCCCAGTTGTCGCCGCAGGCGGGGAAGCCGCACACCTCGGCATCGTAGTCGCAGCAGCCGTCGTAGGCGGCGCAGCGCGAGCCGCGGTAGTTGTAGTCGCCGACGTGGATGACCAGATCGGGAGCGCGCGCGGCGGCGAATGCGGCGATTCTGGGAAACGGCCAGGCGTGCGCGCAGGGCTGCCCGACGGCGGCGCCGCGGCAGCCGCTGTCGCCGAAGACGACGATGCGGCGCGGATTGGGGCCCGGCAGGCGCAGGGTGCCGGGGCGACCCTCGACGGCGACGAAGCGTGCCGTCACCGGCGCCGACCATTCGCAGACGCGGTCCGGAAACGCGGGCGGCGCCGGCTGGGCGCGCTCGCGCATGGCGGCGACCCAGTGCGGCGCCTCGTCGCCCACCAGCGCCGCAACGCGCGGGCACGCGGCCCCGGTGACGACGC
>JBOHWA010001061.1:0-3400 GCA_050735855.1 Binatia bacterium | reverse complement strand
AGCGCTACGTCGCCGCCGGCCTCGCCGAAGGCGCCACCCTCGCCTGCGGCGGCCGCCGCCCGGCGCACCTGGCGCCGGGCTACTACATGGAGCCGACGCTGTTCACCGGCGTGCGCAACGACATGTCCATCGCGCAGGAGGAGATCTTCGGCCCGGTGATCACCGCCATCCCGTTCCGCGACGAGGCGGAGGCGATCGCCATCGCCAACGACTCCGACTACGGGCTCTACGGCTACGTCTGGAGCGGCGACTCGGCCCGCGCCCTGCGCGTCGCCACCGCCCTGCGCACCGGCACCGTGCAGATCAACGGCAGCCCGATGCACGGCGACGCCCCCTTCGGCGGCTACAAGCTGAGCGGCATCGGCCGCGACGGTGGCAAGTACGCGCTGCAGGCGTACAGCGAGTTGAAGTACATCGGCTGGACCGCGTGATGTTCGACACCATCATCAAGCGCGGTCGCGTCGTCGACGGCTCCGGGCTGCCGCTGCGCATCGCCGACGTCGGCATCCGCGACGGGATGATCACCGACGTCGGGCATCTGTCGGGGGCGAAGGAGACGATCGACGCCGACGGGCTGGTGGTGATGCCCGGCATCGTCGACGCCCACACCCACTACGATCCGCAGCTCAGCTTCGAGCCCTTCGGGACCTCGTCGTGCTACCACGGCGTCACCTCGGTGATCGCCGGCAACTGCGGCTACTCGATCGCGCCCTGCGCGCCGGGCGACCATGGCTACCTGACCGCCCTGTTCGCCAAGGTCGAGGGCATGACGCCGAGCACCCTCGAGCACGGCCTGCCGTGGGACTGGGAGAGCTTCCCGTCGTACCTCGACGCGCTCGACTCCCGCATCGGCATCAACCTCGCCTGCTACGTCGGCCACTCGGCCCTGCGCCGCTATGTCATGGGCGAGGCGGCCTCCGAGCGCGCCGCCAGCGCCAACGAGCTCGCCCGCATGCAACAGCTGGTGCGCGAGGCGATGCAGGCCGGCGCGGCGGGCTTCTCGACCTCGCAGTCGCCGACGCACGTCGACCAGTTCAACCAGCCGGTACCGTCCCGCCACGCCACCTACGAGGAAGTCCGCACCCTGATTGAGACCGCCGGCGAGGGCGGCGCCGGCAGCATCTGCTACCTGCCCGAGACCGCCGCCCGCGGCCTCGACGAGCGCGACCGCGCCCGACTGATCGAGCTGGCGACGCGCTCCGGCCTGCCGATCGTCGTGCAGGGCATCACCAAGCGGGTCGGCAACCCGGCCCAGTGGGCCGACTCGACCGCCTTCCTCGAGGAGGCGCGCCGCCAGGGCGCGGCGATCTATTCGGTGCTGCGCACCCAGCCGTTCATGCGCCCGTTCAACTGGCAGCGCGGCACCAGCCTGTACGACGGCGTCTTCGAATGGCGCGAGCTCTCCGCGCTGCCGCCCGCGGAGCGCCTGGCGCGCCTGCGCGATCCGCAGCGCCGCGCCGCCTTGCGCGCCGGATTCGATCATCCGAACACCGACGGCAGCAAGGGATCGACCCTGCCGCCGCCGCCGCTGCACACGGTTTTCGTCGACGTCTCGGCCGCCTCTCCGTCCGCCGCCGGCAAGAGCCTGCCGCAGCTGGCGCAGGAGCGCGGCGTGCATCCGGCCGACGTGATGGCCGATCTCGCCGTCGCCGATCGCCTCGAGACGCAGTTCCTCTGGAACAGCGAGAGCGACGCCTGGGCCGAGGCCAACGCCGACGCGCAGGGCAACCCACACATGATCATCGGCACCGGCGATGGCGGCGCCCATGCCGATCGCGACGACGGCGCCGAGTGGTCGACCTACTACATCCGCTCGTGGCTGCTCGACCGCCGTCACGTCTCGCTCGAGGACGGCGTGCGCCGCATCACCCACCTGCCGGCGATGATCTGCGGCCTCAAGGGCCGCGGCCTGATCGCGCGCGGCTACCACGCCGACCTGATGCTCTTCGACCCCGACCGCATCCGCTTGGGCAAGAAACAGCTGGTGCACGACATGCCCGGCGGCGAAGCGCGCTGGCAGGTGCGCCCCGAGGGCATCGCCCGCGTCATCGTCAACGGCCGGACCATCGTCAAGGACGGCGAGCTCACCGGCGCCCGAGCGGGGCGCGTGCTGCGCGTGGGCAACCCAAACGCATAGAAGGACTTTTCACCGCGGAGACGCGGAGAACGCGGAGGCAGCCGGTTGGCACCGCGGCGTCTGTCACCTAAGAGTCTGAGCGAGAACAACTGACTATGGTTTCTGTTTCCGATTTCTCCGCGACTCCGCGTCTCCGCGGTGAAATCCGTCCGGGGGGTGGGGTGGCATGAAGGCAGCGGTGTTTTACGCCAGCGACCGGCCGGTCGTGATCGAGGACGTGCAACTGCGCGATCCCGGGCCGGGCGAGGTGCGCGTGGCGCTCAAGGCGGCGGGGCTGTGCCACTCCGATCTCAGCGTCATCGACGGCACCATCCCCTACCCGGTGCCGGTGGTGCTCGGGCATGAGGGGGCCGGTATCGTCGACCGGGTCGGCGTCGGCGTGCGCTCGGTGAAGGAAGGCGACGCGGTGATCATCTCGACGCTGTCGCACTGCGGGCGCTGCGCCAAGTGCGACGCCGGCCACCCGACCGAGTGCCGCAACGCGCCGAGCCCGAAGGATGCCAAGCCGTTCACCGTCGGCGGCAAGTCGGCCTTCCAGTTCGCCAACGCCTCGGTCTTCGCCGAGTACACGGTCGTGCGCGAGCAGGGCGCCATCCTCATCGACCCACGCGTGCCGTTCGATCGCGCCGCGCTGATCGGCTGCGGTGTGATGACCGGCTTCGGCGCGGTGGTCAACCGCGCCAAGGTCGAGACCGGCGCCACCATGGCCGTCTTCGGCGTCGGCGGCATCGGCCTCAACTGCGTGCAGGGCGGCGTGCTGTCCGGCGCGGCGAAGATCATCGCCGTCGACGTCATGCCGCAGAAGCTCGAGTGGGCGCAGCGTTTCGGCGCCACCCACGTCATCGACAGCTCGAAAGAGGACGCCGTCGCGGCGATCAAGGACCTCACCGGCGGCGGCGCCGACTACACCTTCGAGTGCGTCGGCAACACGGCGGTGATCAAGCAGGCGCTCGACGCCCTCGGCCCCGGCGGCGCGCTGACCATCGTCGGCGTGCCCAAGGTCGGCACGCCGTACGAGTTCGTCGTCCACGCACTCTACCAGAACAAGTCGATCCACGGCTGCCGCTACGGCGCCGCGCGCCCGCAGCGCGACTTCCCCATGCTCGCCGACCTCTACCTGAGCGGCCGCCTGAAGATCGACGAGCTGATCACGCGCCACTACGCGCTGCACGAGTTCGATCACGCGCTCGACGACCTGCGCGCCGGCCACCTGGCGCGCGGCGTCTTCAATCTGGAGAGCCACAGTTGAAAGCGTTACTGGAG
>JBOHWA010001060.1:0-2592 GCA_050735855.1 Binatia bacterium | reverse complement strand
GCCCCCGGCGCCGAGGGCCCGGCGCCCTCCACGGCATTGAAGCAACGCTGCTTGCATGCGTACGATCGAACCCGTTAGCGGGGGGGGCCATGAGATTCCTACGAGCCGTCGTTCTGTGTGCATTGCTGGCGCTGCCGGCTGGCGCCTCGGTCACCACCTTCGAGAGCGGCCCGGTGCGGCCGCTGGCGTTGTCGCCCGACGGCACCCGGCTGTTCGCGGTCAACACCCCCGACAGCACCCTGGAGGTCTTCGCCGTGGCGGCCGGCGGGCTGACCCATGTCGGCTCGGTGCCGGTCGGGCTCGAGCCGGTCGCCGTCGCGGCGCGCACCGACGGCGAGGTCTGGGTGGTCAACCATCTCTCCGACAGCGTCACCGTGGTCGACGTCGGCGCGACGCCGATGCGCGCCGTGCGCACGCTGCTGGTCGGTGACGAACCGCGCGACATCGTCTTCGCCGGACCGAGCGACGCCGGCGGCGCCTTCACCCGCGCCTTCATCACCACCGCGCGGCGCGGCCAGAACCTGCCCGCCGGGCTGGCCGCCGAGCTCACCACGCCCGGTGTGCCGCGCGCCCTGGTCTGGGTCTTCGACACCGGCGCGCTCGGCGACACCCTCGGCGGGACGCCGGCCGCGCTGCTGCCGCTGTTCGGCGATACGCCGCGTGCGCTGGCGGCGACGCCGGACGGCCAGACGGTCTACGCGGCGATCTTCCACTCCGGCAACCAGACCACGGCGCTGTCCGAGGGCGCGGTCTGCAATGGCGGCGCGCAGCAAGCCGCCTGCGCGCTCGACGGCATCCAGATTCCCGGCGGAATGACCAGCGGCCGCGTGCCCGGCGGCCTGCCGGCGCCCAACGTCAACGTCGAGGGCCGCGGCGCACCGGAGGTCGGCCTGATCGTCAGGCGCGATCGCGACAGCGGCCTGTGGGAGGACGAGCTCGGCCGCAACTGGACCAACGCAGTGCGCTTCGATCTGCCCGACCTCGACGTGTTCGCCCTCGACGCGCGCGCCACGCCGCCGGTGCAGACCGCCGCCTTCGCGCACGTCGGGACGGTGCTGTTCAACATGCTGGTCAACCCGTCCAGCGGCGCGCTCTACGTCAGCAACACCGAGGCGCACAACGAGGTGCGCTTCGAGGGCCCCGGCGACAGCGCCAGCACCGTGCGCGGTCGCCTGCACGAGGCGCGCATCACCGTGATCGACGCTGCCGGCGACGTGCAGCCGCGCCATCTCAACAAACACATCGCCGCCCTGCCGCAGGGCTACCGCACGACGCCGATGCCGGCGGGCATCAAGGAAAACAGCCTGGCCATCCCGCTCGGCATGGCGCTGGCGAGCGACGGCACGCTCTACGTCGCCGCCTTCGGCTCGAGCGCCGTCGGCACGTTCGCGGCCGGCGGGCTGGAAGACGACACCTTCGTGCCCAGCGCGGCGGCGCAGATCCCGCTCAGCGGCGGTGGCCCGGCGGGGCTGGCGCTCGACGAGGCGCGCGGCCGGCTGTACGTGCTGACCCGCTTCGACAATGCGGTCAAGGTCGTCGACCTGTCGACCCGGGCCGAGGTGGCGGCGCATCCCCTGCACAGCCCGGAGCCGGCCGCGGTAGTCGCCGGGCGGCGCGTGTTCTACGACGCCCGCTTCAGCTCGAGCAACGGCGAGGCGTCCTGCGCCAGCTGCCACGTCTTCGCCGACTTCGACAGCCTGGCCTGGGACCTCGGCAACCCCGACGACGACGTGCGGCCCAACCCCAACCCCTTCGGCCCGGTCGGCTTCGGCGACGACTTCCATCCGATGAAGGGGCCGATGACGACGCAGACCCTGCGCGGCATGGCGCATCACGGCCCGATGCACTGGCGCGGCGACCGCACCGGCGGCACCTTCCGCGGCGATCCGCGCGCGCTCGACGAGCAGCTGGCGTTCGAGAGCTTCAACGTCGCGTTCGGCGGCCTGTTGGGCCGCGACGAGGGCGAGATCCCCGCCGCCGACATGACCCGCTTCGCGCAGTTCGCCCTGGCGGTCGCCCTGCCGCCCAACCCGGTGCGCGGGCTCGACAACCGCGACACCACCGCGCAGGCGCGCGCCCGCAACGTGTTCTTCAACCAATTCGGCACCGACGGCATCGCCACCTGCAACGGCTGTCACAGCCTCGATCCGTCGCGCGGCTTCTTCGGCACCGGCGGCGAGTCGACCTTCGAGAACGAAACGCAGGAGTTCAAGGTCGCCCACCTGCGCAACGCCTACCAGAAGGTCGGCATGTTCGGCATGCCGGACGTGTCGTTCGTCGAGATCCCGCTGACCCACCGCCAGCACCAGGGCGATCAGGTGCGCGGCTACGGCTTCCTGCACGACGGCAGCATCGCGCGCGTCATCGACTTTCTGCACGCCACGGTCTTCTTCCTCGACGAGTCGACGCGCCAGGATCTCGAGCAGCTGGTGCTCGCCTTCGACACCACGTTCGCCCCGATCGTCGGCCAGCAGGTGACGCTGACCGACGCGAACGCCGCCGGCGCCGGGGCGCGCGTCGACCTGCTCGTCGCCCGCGCCGGCACCAGCTTCGCCCTGGTCGACGAGCCGGACGCGCGCGAGTGCGATCTGG
>JBOHWA010001059.1:0-4016 GCA_050735855.1 Binatia bacterium | reverse complement strand
GCGCCGGGGCCGCGCCCGGCGCAACGGCGCGCAGCACCTCGGCGACGTCGCGCAGCGTGCCGTCGCCGCCGGCGGCCACGACCAGCGCCGGACGCCGGGCGGCGCGCACGGCGCCGATGCGGGCGACGTCGCCGCCGTCGCCCTGCGTCTCGAGCAGCATCACCTCGGCCGCCGCCTGCAAGGCGCCGAGGGCGGCGTCGAAGTGCACCGCACACGGCCCGTGCAGGGCGCGCGGATTGACCACCACAACGATCGAGGCGGCGGCGGGATTGACGTTGGTGGGCACGGCGGGCGGCGACTCCGAGGATCGCAGTGTGTCACATGGCGGCGCAGCGTCCACCCATGCCCGCGCTGCGCACTGCGCGACCGTCGCCCGCGAGGGCGCGGCTACGGGCGCGCCGCCAACAGCCTCACGATGCGCTCGGCGGTATGCCCGTCCCACAGCGGCGGGCGCGGGCGTTCGGCCGGCGGGCCGGCGGCGAGGGCGGCGCGGGCGTTGGCGAGGATGCGGGCGCGGTCCCTGCCGACCAGCACGCTGGTCCCGGCGCTGACGGTCACCGACCGTTCCGTGTTGTTGCGCAGCGTCAGGCACGGCACGCCGAGCGCAGTGGTCTCGTCCTGCAGGCCGCCGGAGTCGGTCAGCACCAGGCGGGCGCGGGCCAGCAGGTGGACGAAGTCGAGGTAGGCGAGCGGCTCGGTGAGCAGGATGCGTCCCGGCGGTGCCTCGCCGGGCTCCCGCATCAGGTCCGCAAGGCCGAGCGCGGCGATGCGCGCCCGGGTGCGCGGATGGGCGGGCAGGATCACCGGCAGCTGGCGCGCCAACTCGGCCGCCGCGCCGAGGATGGCGGTGAACGGTGCGTCGGCGTCGACGTTGCCGGGCCGGTGCACGGTGAGCAGGGCGAAGGCCTGGCCGGGCGCCAGACCGAGACGCGCGCCGACGGTCGAGGATTCGGCGATCGGCAGCGCCCAGAGCAGCGAGTCGATCATGACGTTGCCGACGAAGTGGACGCGCTCGGCGGCGAAGCCCTCGCGCAGCAGGTTGGCGTCGGCCGCCGCCTCGCTGGTGAACAGCAGCTCGGAGAGCGCGTCGGTGACGACGCGGTTGACCTCCTCCGGCATGCTGCGGTCGAAGCTGCGCAGGCCCGCCTCGACGTGCGCCACCGGCACCTCCAGCTTGGCGGCGGTGAGCGCCGCCGCCAGCGTCGAATTGACGTCGCCGACCACCAACACCATCGCCGGCCGCTCGGCGACCAGCACCGGCTCGAGACGGCGCATGATCTCCGCCGTCACCGACGCATGCGATCCCGAGCCGACGCCGAGCAGGTGATCGGGTGGCGGCAGGCGCAGATCGGCGAAGACGTTGGCGGAGAGCTCCGCATCGTAGTGCTGGCCGGTGTGGACCAGCAGCGGCCGCAGGTCGGTGCCGCCGGCGGTACGCAGGCGCTCGAGGGCGCGCAGGATCGGCGCCATCTTCACCAGGTTGGGGCGGGTGCCGACGACGGCAACCAGGGTCCGCGTGGCCCCCACCTCAGCGCCGCTCCGCCGTCTCGCAGATGCCATCGACGACCTGCCGCAGCGTCGCGTCGCCAATCACCGGCACCGCGGGCGGCGCGCGGCGCGCCAGGCGGATGCGACGCAGGTCGTCGTCGCCGCGCACCAGCATGGCGCGGCCCTGGTCGATCAGCCAGCGGTCGACGGCGCCGAGCGGGCCGTGGAAGATGCTCACCGCCGGCACACCGAGTACCGCCGCCTCGCGCAGCATCGTACCGCCGCCGCATACCACCAGGTCCGACGCCCACAGCAGCGACGGCCCGTGCACGTCGGCACGGCCCAGCCGGATGCCCGGCAGGCGGCGCGCCAGCGGCTCGAGGGCGCGCCGCTGCCGCTCGGTCCGCGGCAGGACCAGCACGCAGACACCCTCGCTGCTGCCACACAGCTCCAACAGGCGGCGCTGCAGCCCCTCACCGCTGTCGTCGTTGTAGGTGGCGTGGTGGGCGATCGGCCGGAAGGTCACCAGCAGCTGCCGCGGCGCGACGCCGAGCCGCTCGCGCACGTCGGGCTCGGGCGTGAAGCCGGCCAGGTAGACGTGCTCCTTGAGACCGTCGTACGGCCGGATGGCGCGCGTCGGAACGCCCCAGCGCTCGAACGCGCCGGACGGGATGACCGACGGCACCATCAGGCAGTCGGCGTGGCGGAAGA
The DNA here is from genome assembly GCA_050735855.1 of Binatia bacterium. Lineage (GTDB taxonomy): Bacteria > Desulfobacterota > Binatia > HRBIN30 > CADEER01 > JBOHWA01. The sequence goes on along the minus strand of JBOHWA010001059.1, from coordinate 1,817 downwards.
CGCCGATGTGGCGGTGCTCGTAGTCGATGGCGCCGAAGATCGGGATGCCCAGCCGCCGGGCCGCCGTGGCCTGGGTGAAGGAGAGGTGGCTGACGGCGATGTCGAAGCGCCCGCGCGCGAAAGCCATGAGCCGGGCGACGCGGCTGTAGTGGCGGACCTGTTTGCGCAGCTCGCTGCGGCTGGCGTCGTGTCCGGCGCCGATCGACCGCGCCTGCACGCCGCGCGCCGCCAGCAGCTCCTGCGTGTTGGCGAATCGCCGCGAGGTGAGCGTGACGGTGTGTCCGCGCGCCTCGAGGGCGCGAATCACCGGCTCGAAGAACAGCACGTGCGGGGTGTTGGAAATGTCGATCCAGATGCGCAGTCGTCGCGTCGTCACACGGGCGTCTCTCGAGCCGATTGCCCGGCACCTTGTCTGTTTTTCGTTGCCCACCGCAAGCGGGCCTGGGCGGTTTGAATTCGCCCGGCGGCGGTGCGAGGACGGCGGCATGGGTCGCAAGCGGGTCGGTATTCTCATCTTCCCCGAGGTCGAGGTGCTCGACTTCTGCGGGCCGTTCGAGGTGTTCTCGGTCACCCGGCTCGACGAGGCGCGGCGGCGCGAGGAGCCGTCGCCGTTCGAGGTGCTGTTGGTCGCCGCGAGCGCGGACACGGTGGTGGCGACGGGTGGGATGAAGGTGGTGCCCGATGTCACCCTCGACAGCTGTCCGCCGCTCGATCTGTTGGTCGTGCCCGGCGGCTGGGGCACGCGCGCCCTGCGCACCGACCGCCGCCTGCTCGACTGGATCGCGGCGCGCGGACGGGCCGCGGCGACGCTCACCTCGGTGTGTACCGGCTCGATCCTGCTCGGCGCCGCCGGCCTGCTCGACGGGCGGCGCGCCACGACGCACTGGCGCTCGCTCGATTGGATGACCGAGCTCTTCCCCGACGTCACCGTGGTGCGCGACCAGCACGTGGTCGAGGACGGCAACCTGGTCACCTCTGCCGGCATCTCGGCGGGCATCGACATGGCGCTGCGGGTCGTGGCACGGGAGTATGGTGAGACAGTGGCGCGGGCGACGGCGCGGCACATGGAATATCCGTTCCCGGACGACAACCGGCGGCGGGTACCGGTGTAGATTCGTGACCGGCGTCGCATGGCTCATCTGCGCCGAATCGAGGCGATTCCGACCTGGAGGGCGACTCTGTGAAACGCGTCGGCGATCTACAGGTCCTCGCGCTGCTGGCGCTGGCGAAGCTGGCGTTCCATCTCGCCACCAGCCAGGGCTACGGGATCTTTCGCGACGAGTACTATTACCTCGCCTGCTCGGATCGGTTGGCGTGGGGGTATGTCGACCATCCGCCGCTGTCGATCGCGCTGTTGTGGGTGGTGCGGCGCACCCTGGGCGACTCGCTGCCCGCGATCCGCTTCCTGGTCGGGGTGGCGGGCGCGGCGAGTGTGTTCGTCGCCGGCCTGATCGCGCGCGAGCTCGGCGGGCGGCGCGGCGCGCAGGTGCTGACCGGGCTGACGGTGTTCTTCGCGCCGTACTACCTGGCGGTCAGCCACTTCTACTCGATGAACGCCTTCGACGTGCTGTGCTGGACGGTGCTCGAGCTGCTCGCCGTGCGCATCCTGTGGCGCGACGAACCGCGCCTGTGGGTGTGGTTCGGCGTCGTCGCCGGCCTCGGCCTGCAGAACAAGTACAGCGTCGCCTTCTTCGCCATCGGCCTGCTGGCCGGTCTGCTGCTGACACCACAGCGCCTCCACCTCTCCTCCGGCTGGCAGATGCACGTCGGCGCCCTGGCGGCGTCGCGGGTAGCGCCGCACGTCGGGGGGGGAGCGG
>JBOHWA010001058.1:0-3076 GCA_050735855.1 Binatia bacterium | reverse complement strand
GTTCCACCCCGTTCCACTTCCCCTCCCGTCTGCTATCCATGAGGTCCATCATGCGCGCCCCCCGCGTGTTCTTCGCCACGGCCGGACTCGCCGGCCTGCTCGCCGCTCCGGCGGCGCGCGCCTGCGTCGGCGATTGCAACGGCAACGCCGCCGTGGCGATCAACGAGCTGATCGTCGGCGTCAACATCTCTCTCGGCGCCGCCTCGGTCGACGCCTGTCGCGCCTTCGATCGCAACGGCGACGCCAGCGTCGGCATCGCCGAGCTGATCGCGGCCGTGGGCAACGCTATCAATGCCTGCCCCGCCGAGGCGACGCCGAGCGACACGCCGACGGTGCAGGCGAGCGAGACGCCGACGCCGACCCCGACCGCCACGCCGACGACCAGCGCCGAGACCCGCTGCACCGTGACGGACGGGACGGAGGTCAACTTCGACCCGACGCAGCCGTTCTGCGAGGTGCTGTCGAGCTACCGCTTCTTCGCCGACGACGGCTCGGCACAGATACCCAACGACGGCGTCCTGCCGTTCGATCTCAACACGCCGCTGTTTTCCGACTACGCCACCAAGCACCGCTTCGTCTGGATGCCGGCCGGTGTCAGCGCCGCCTACCATGGCAGCGAGAGCTTCACGTTTCCGGTCGGCGCGGTGCTGATCAAGACCTTCGCCTTCCCGATCGACGAGCGCCAGCCGGAGCTCGGCGAGCGCTTGATCGAGACGCGCCTGCTGGTGCGCCGCGCCGCCGGGTGGGAGCCGATGACCTACGTCTGGAACGACGAGCAGAGCGAAGCCAAACGCCGCATCATCGGCAAGGCGGTGCCGGTGGAGTGGATCCGCGCCGACGGCAGCACCCTCGCGCTCAACTACCAGGTGCCCAACACCAACCAGTGCAAGGAATGCCACGAGGAGCACAACGGCGTCCTCGCCCCGCTCGGCCCGAAGGCGCGCAACCTGAACAAGGACTACGACTACGGCGTCGAACTCGCCAACCAGCTCACCAAGTGGACCGAGCAGGGGTATCTCAGCGGCGCGCCGGAGCCGGATGCCGCACCGCAGGCCGCCGTCTGGGACGATCCGCAGACCGGCAGCGTCGAAGTGCGCGCCCGCACCTATCTCGACGTCAACTGCGGCAGCTGCCACAATCCAAGCGGCCTGGCGCGCACCTCCGGGCTCTATCTCGACCTGCAGGAGATGAACCCGGCGCGCTACGGCGTCTGCAAGGGCCCGGTGGCCGCCGGGCAGGGCGCCGGCACCTGCCAGCACGACATCTACCCGGGCCTGCCCGACCGCTCGATCCTCGTCTATCGCATGCAGTCGATCGCCCCCGGCGTCGCCATGCCCGAGCTCGGCCGCCAGACGGCGCACTGGGAAGCCATCGCGCTGGTCGAAGAATGGATCACCAGCATTCCGGGCGATTGCGAGCCGGCCGCGTCCGGGGTGGCCGCGTCCGCTGGGAGCGTCACGGCGTGCCAGTAGAGCACGCCGCGGACAACGGACTGACCACGGATTGGACGGATTAAACCGATTGAGAACCTGGGATATCAGTCGACGAGGGCGGTGTTGCGCTTGTGGATGACGGTTTGGATTGGTGTCGTCTCCGAAATCCGTTGAATCCGCTCAATCCGTTGTAGGCCTTCTTCTCATGCGCAACGCCCGCGCGCATCACAGCTCCGCGTCGATGGTCGCGCCGCCCGACACCTGGCACTCGCCGACGCCGCCACCGCTCATACCCTCGGCCGGGTTGGCGAGCCGGAAGCGGCAGCGCATCTTGCTGCCGCGGTCGCCGAGCAGCAGGGCGATGACCTTGCCGGAGTAGGTCTGCATGAACTCCGGCATGTCGTAGCCGCCGACCCAGGCCGGCCCTTCGATGCCGCCCTCGCCGCCGAAGCTGTCCCAGCCCATCGAGAAGCCGCCCCACATCGGGTCGATCGCCTCGCCGCTGGTCTCGCTGCTGATCTGCAGGTAGCGGCCGCTGAAGGTCTCCCCGCCGGGCAGGGTGGCCTGCATGGTACCGTTCTCGCCGAAGCGCTCGGAGCGGTACGACATGGTCACCGGCACCGGCGGCTGGCCGGGCTGTTTCAGGCGGCCCTTGATCGGCCCGCTGGCGACGCAGCCGGCGATGAACAGCGTGAGCAACAGGGCAGGGGCGAGCGCGCGTCGTGTCATGTCGTCTCCTCGGCGGAGCCGCAGCCTTTACCTGTCGAGCAGCAGCGGCGCAACGCGCCTGGCGGGCGCGGGGGGTCCCGTTCGCCCTGAGCCTGTCGAAGGGCGCCGAGGGCCCGGCGCCCGCCAGGGACGCCAGGGCGATGCCGGCGTCCACCCTTTCGGCCGCTCCGCGGTCGCGTGTACAAGGGGCGCAGCGCACGGGACGGAGGAGGTGACGGCATGGCGGCACAGGCGGTGGTCTTTCTGGTCGACGTCGACAACACGCTGCTCGACAACGATCGCGTCGTGGCGGATCTGATGAAGCATCTGAGCGCCGCAGTGGGGCGCCAGCGGCAGCGGCGCTATTGGGCCATCTTCGAGGCGCTGCGCGACGAACTCGGCTACGCCGACTATCTGGGCGCGCTGCAGCGCTATCGGGTGGAGCACCCGCGCGATCCGCATCTGCTCACCGTCTCGACCTTCATGGTCAACTATCCGTTTGCCAACCGGCTGTTCCCAAACTCGCTCGACGTCATCGAGCACCTGAAGACCTGGGGGCCGGTGGTGATCCTCTCCGACGGCGACGTCGTCTTTCAGCCGCGCAAGGTCGAGCGCTCCGGTCTGGCGGAGGCCGTCGACCATCGGACGTTGATCTACGTCCACAAGGAACAGGAGCTCGGGGACGTCGCCAGGCGCCATCCGGCCCGCCACTACGTGCTGATCGACGACAAGCCGCGCATCCTGGCCGCGGTCAAGCAGCGCTGGGGCCGGCGCGTCACCACGGTCTGGCCGCGCCAGGGGCATTATGCCCTCGACCCCAAGGCGCGCGACCAGTTCCCGGCGCCCGACGTGACGATCGACCGCATCGGTGCGCTGCTCGACTACGACCTGGCGCGGCTGCGCGGCGCGACCGGCTACGTCGCGCGGGCGAAGAC
>JBOHWA010001057.1:0-5863 GCA_050735855.1 Binatia bacterium | reverse complement strand
GCCCCTGGCGGCGCGGTGCGATGGCGGCCAGGCGGCGCGCGCCACCTGACCGTGGGCGCGGTTGGCGTGCGGTCAGCATGGCGGTGTGCGGTTGGCGCGGCCGCTGCCGGTTGGGCGCAGCGGCCGGGCGGCGCGGGCGACGATGAACGGCGCGCTGGCGTCCGGATGGCTGGCGAGCGTGACGGCCAGGCCGAAGACATCCTCGATGAGCAGCGGTTGCAACACCTCGAATGGGGCACCGAGCGCGGCGACGCGACCGCGCGACAGGACCAGGACGCGGTCGGCATAGGCGGCGGCCAGGTTGAGATCATGCAGCACCACCATCACGCCGGTGCCGCGGCGCGCCCAGTCGCGCGCCCGCTGCAGCGCGCGGTGCTGGTGCGCCAGGTCGAGCGCGGCGGTCGGCTCGTCGAGCAGCAGATAGGTCGGGGCGGCCGGCGTCGCGTCCCAGATCTGCGCCAGCGCGCGCGCCAGCTGTACGCGTTGGCGCTCGCCGCCCGACAGGGTCGGGTAGGCGCGGGCGCGCAGCGCGGCGGCATCGGCGGCGGTGAGCGCGGCGGCGGCGATGGCGAGATCGCGGGCACGGCTGACCCGGCCGGCGTGCGGCGCCCGGCCGAGCAGGACGACCTCGAGTGCGGTGAAGGCGAACTCGAGCCCGCTGTGTTGCAGCAACACGGCGCGCAGGCGCGCCACGTCGGCGGCGGGCCAGGTGGCGAGCGGCCTTCCCTCGAGCACGATCTGGCCGCCGGCCGGGGCGACGTCGCCGGCCAGCGCGTTGAGCAGCGTCGATTTTCCCGCCCCGTTCGGCCCGATCACCGCCAGTACCTGCCCCGGGACGACAGCGGCCGAGACGCCGGCGAGCAACGTCGCCGTGCCGGCGCGCACGGAAAGATCGTAGGCCGCCAGCATCTCAGCCCCACCCGCCGGTCGTGGTGCGCCGCAGCAGCCAGAGAAAGAAGGGCGCGCCGGCGAGAGCGGTGACGATGCCGATCGGCAGCTCCGCCGGTGTGACCAGGGTGCGCGCCAGCAGATCGGCGCCGACCAGCAGGGCGGCACCCAGGGCGATCGAGCCGGGCAGCACGACGCGATGGTCCGGCCCGGCGGCGAGGCGGACGAGGTGCGGCACGACCAGGCCGATGAAGCCGATGACGCCGCACGCCGCGACCGCGGCGCCGACGCCGAGCGCGGCGAGCAGGACGGTGCGGCGCTTCAGACGCTCGACGTCGACGCCGAGGTGCGTCGCCTCGCGCTCGCCGAGCAGCAGGAGGTTGAGCGACGACGCCGTGCGCGGCAACAGGACGAGCGCCAGCAACAGGAACGGTGTGGCGGCGGCCAGCGTCTGCCAGGTGGCACCGCCCAGGCTTCCGAGGCTCCAGAAGGTCAGGCTGCGCAGTTGTGCGTCGGTGGCGACGAAGGTCAGCAGCCCGGTGCCAGCCCCGGCCAACGCGTTGATCGCGATGCCGGCGAGCAGCAGCGTGGCGACCGGCGTGTACCCGCCGCGCCCCGCGAGTCGATAGACCGCCAGCGTGGCGAGCGCGCTGCCGGCAAAGGCCGCGATCGGCAGCGCGGCCAGGCGCAGCCAGTCGGGCGCGGCGCCGGGCAGTGCGGGGACGAGGACCATCACCGACGCCGCGGCGAGCGCCGCGCCGCTGGCGGTGCCGATCAGGGCCGGATCGGCGAGCGGATTGCGGAACAACGCCTGCATGGCGGCGCCGCAGGCTGCCAGGCTGCCGCCGACCAGCAGGCCGAGCAGGACGCGCGGCAGCCGGATGGCGAGCAGCACCGCCTCCTGGCGCGGCGCGAACGTCCATCCCGGCAGCTCGATGCCGAGCCGTGCGGCACCGATGGCGACGATCTCGGACGGGCTGATCGCGACGGCGCCGAGGCCCAGCGCGGCTGGAATGATCAGCCCGAGCAGGACCGCCAGGCCGATCAGCAGCGGGCCGGCCTGGGCGCCGCCCAGGCCGCGCCGCCGAGCGCGGCGCAACGCACTGGGCCGCCAGTCGAGCGCCGGAACGCGGCTCATTTCGCCGTGGCCAACTCCGGATGGAGTTGCTGCACCAACTCGCCCACCGCCGTACCGAGGCGTGGCCCGAAGCCGAGCAACAGCAGGTCGTCCATCACCACCAGACGCCGCGTGGCTCCCGCCGGCGTCTGCGCCATGCCGGGTTGGGTCCAGACCGCGTCGGCGCCACCGAGGCTGTCGACACCGCGCGCCAGCATCAGCACCGCGTCCGGCGCGGCCGCGACCACCGCCTCGGCGGTGAGCGGCTTGAACCCATCGAAGTCCTGGATCGCGTTGGTACCGCCGGCGAGACGGATCATCTCGTCGGCCGGTGTGGCGCGGCCGGCGACCATCAGCGTGCCGGCGCCGCGCGCATAGATGAACAGCACGCGCGGCTTCGACGTGGTGGCGGCGATCTGCGCGCTGGCCTGTGCCAGGGCGGCGTCCATGGCGGCGACCACCCGCTCCCCATCGGCCTGGCGGCCGAGCACGTCGGCGACGCGGCGGATCTTTGCCGCCGCTCCGGCCGGGGTGTCGGGGCCCTCGATCACTTCGATGCGCACGCCGGCGTCGCGCAGCTGCACGATCCCCGCTGGCGGGCCGGCTTCGTCGCTGGCCAGGATCAGCGTCGGGTTCAGGGCCAGCACGCCCTCGGCAGCCAGCTGGCGCTGATAGCCCACCTTGGGCAGGGCGCTGGTGTCGGACGGATAGACACTCGACGTGTCGGCGCCGACGACGCCGCCGCCGGCGCCGAGCGCGAAGACGATCTCGGTGATGTCGCCCCCGAGGGTGACCAGACGCGGCGCGACATCGGCGGCGAACGACGGCGTGGCCGCGAGCAGAACGAGGGCGCCGAGCACGCTGAGGCGCGCGGGCCGGCTGCGTTGCGTAGGGTGTGTGGTCATAGCTCGAACTGAATCCCTCCCAGGAAGCTGCGATTGCCGACGATGGCGCCCATCGGACCCAACTGGTCGGCCTGTACGTGGTTGTCGAACATGTTCTGGCCTTCGAGGAACGCGTTGACGTACTGCAGCGCCGGGCCCATGCCGCCGTCCTGGTCGATGAACCAGAAGAGCTTGTTGAGCTGCGCGCTGAGCTTGAAGCTCCATATCCAATGGGCGGCGACCGCCGGGTTGCTGCGCGGGTCGCGGGTGACCAGGCTGGTGTAGAAGTTGTCGGTGTACTCGCCCCACAGCTGCAGCGACGAGCCGAGCGGGACGTACTCGTAGGTGACCGCGGGCAGGAACCGGTTGGGCGGCCGGAACGGCAGCTCGTTGCCGTCGCTGTCGAGCGGGCAGCCGCCGGTGCAGGCCGACTGCATGAAGGCGTAGCTCAGGTCGAGGCGTAGCTTGTGCGACGGCAGCGGCCACCAGTGCATGTCGGACGGGTCGGCGGTGACGGTCAGCTCGACGCCCATCGTCTCGGCACGCGACACATTCTGGTACTGGAAGACCTGCCGCGGCCCGTCGGGCGGACACATCGGCGTGCCGGCCAGGCCACAGATCGTGTCGACCAGGATCAGATCGTCGAAGTCGTGGCGGAAGAAGATGAAGAAGCCGCTCAAGCCGACGATCGGTTTGAAGTCGAGCTGCAGGTTCCAGGCGAGATCGGTCTCGGGCACCAGGTTCGGGTTGCCGAGGATGACGTAGCCGGCGCCCGGGCTCGGGGTGTTGAAGTCGTTGCTGTAGAGCTCGAGCAGGTTCGGGGCGCGATAGCCGCGCGCGACGATGCCGGTGATGCGGTAGTCCTTCCACGGGCGGTAGGCGAGGCTGAGGCGCGGGCTGGCGTCGACGCCGTACTCGCGGTGGGCGTCGAGGCTGGCGCCGATGACGCTCGAGACCTGCTCGGTGACCAGGATCTCGTCCTGCAGGTAGGCGCTGTTCAGCCAGGCGTACTCGTTGACCGGGGGGCTGCCGGGGTTTTCATTGTCGAGCGTCTCGTAGCGGAAGCGGTCGCCGCCGGTGATGAGATGCGACTCGTCCCAGATGCCGTGCGCCACGGTGAACAGCAGGCGCGGCTCGACGACGGCGTCGTTGTAGTCGGTGCTCTCCTCGAACCCCGCAAGCGAGTTGTCGCGCTGGAAGCCGTACCAGGTGGCGCCGAGGCTGGGCTCCCACTGCTCGCTCAGGCGCCAGCGCCAGTCGCCGCCGACGGTGCTGTTGGTGCGCTCGCCGGTGGCGCCTTCGCGGATCGGGTTGTAGTCCGCGCTCAGCGTGAAGCGGTGATCCTTGACCGGGGCGTAGTCGAGCTGGGCCGAGACGTCGTCGCGGATTTGTTTCTCGTCGGGATCGATGAACTGCTGGCTGATGTTGCCGTAGAGCTGAGCGAGCGCCACTTCGCTGCGTTGGTAGGAGAGGAAGTAGCCCACCGGGCCGACGTGCCAACCGTGGCTCGCCTGGGCGAGCAGCGAATCCTGCGTGCCGCCGGCGATGGTGAACGAGGTGTGCGGCTTGGTGCTGCCCTCGCGCGTGATGATGTTGATCACGCCGCCCATCGCGTCGCTGCCGTAGAGGCTGGAGGCCGGCCCGCGGATGATCTCGATGCGCTCGATGTCCTCGACGGCGATGTCGCGCAGGTCGACGACGCCGTTGACGCCGCCGCGGAAGCGGCGGCCGTTGCGCAGGATGGCCACCTGGTTGGCTTCGGCGCCCTGCATGCGCACGGTGTTGGCGCCGAGCCCGAACTGCTCGTTCTGGTTGACGTAGATGCCGGGAATGCGGTCGAGCGCCTCGGCGATGTTGACCGCCGACACGGCGCGGATCTCATCCTTGGTGATGACCTGCACGGGCACTGGCGCTTCGTCGACGGCGTACTCGGTGCGCGTGCCGGTGACGACGATGTCGGCCAGCTCGTGCGTCTCGTCGGCCTCGCGCGCCTTCTCCGCCTCGCGGTCCTCGACGGGCGCGACGCCGGTGGCGGTGGGCGGCGCGGCGGCGGTGGGAGTCGGGTCCTGCGCGTCGCACGGGGCGGCGATGAGGGCGAGGGCGATCATGGCAACGCGCAGGCATGCTCCCACCCCACCGGCGCGGGCCGCTCGGCGAGGAGGGGCGTGCATGCGGGAGCCGGTCCCCGCTCAGCAGCCGGACAATGCCGCATTGACCGCGCGGATGAGCTCATTGACGCTGATCGTGCCGTCGCCGCTGCCGTCCATGGCGGTGCAGCCCGCGGCCCCGCCGTTGAGCGACATGCTGACGCCGAGGATCAGCTCGTTGACGCTGACGGCCCGATTGCCATTGCAGTCGCCGGCGCACGGCGGGATGGCGGCGGTCTCGGTGGCCGTCGGCGTCGGCACCGTGGCGGTGGCCGTGGCGGTCGGCACCGTGGCCGTCGCGGTGTGCGTCGGCTCGCCGGGCAGCAGCGTGGCGGTCGCGGTCGGGATGACCGTCGCGGTCGCGGTCGGCACCGCCGTGGCGGTGGCGGTCGGCGGCAGAGTGGCCGTGCGCGTCGCGCTGGCCGTGGGCTCGGCGGTTGCCGTCGCGCTGGGCAGGGCGGTGGCGGTCGGCGTCGGCGTGGGGAGCGACGCCAGCTCGATGACGAGGTAGGGCAGGGACGAGCCGTTGACCCCCGGCGGTCCGCCGCCGCTGTCGCCGAGGTGGTCGAGCGAGGTGGCACTCGGCGAGTCGGTGGTACGCCAGACGACGCCGATGGTGGTGGGCGCGGCAGCGAGCACGGCGCGGACGTCGTCGGTGACGTCGACCTCGAAGATCAGCGGGCCGCTGCCGACGAGCGTCTGGTCGGTGATGCGCCCGAACGGCTTGGTGTCGATGGTGTGCGCGGGGCGGTCGATCTCGAGATGGTCGTCGACGGTGATCTCGCCGTCGCCACCGTACACATGGATCAGGATCGTCTGGCTGGCAC
>JBOHWA010001056.1:0-3117 GCA_050735855.1 Binatia bacterium | reverse complement strand
GTACGGGTGAGCCGGCGCGAGCGCGGCGACGATGGCGACGCGCTGGTGCGCGCCGAGGATCCGGTGACGCTGGTGATCTTCGGCGCCTCGGGTGACCTCAGCAAGCGCAAGCTCATTCCGGCGCTGTACCACCTCGAGAACGCCGGGCATCTGCCCGACCGCTACGCGGTGATCGGGTTCTCGCGCACGCCGATGAGCGACGCGGCGTATCGCGAATCGATGCGCGCGGCGCTGCAGGAGCGGGTCGGCGATCAGACGGTCGCCGCCGACCACAAGGTCGTGCAGGCGCTGCACTACCAGGCCGGCGACGTGTCCGATCCGGCCTCCTTCCAGGGGCTGAAGGCGCGCGTCGAGCAGCTCGAGCGCGAGCGCAACCTGCCGGGCCACCGGCTCTTCTACCTGTCCGTCGCGCCGACGTTCTTCCCGGTGATCGTCGAGCAACTCGCGGCCGCCGGGTTGATCCGGCCCTGCGACGGCCCGGTGTGGTCGCGCGTCATCCTCGAGAAGCCATTCGGGCACGACCTGCAGAGCGCGCGCGAGCTGACGGCGACGATCCGCCAGTACCTCGACGAGCGGCAGATCTACCGCATCGATCACTACCTCGGCAAAGAGACGGTGCAGAACATCCTCAGCTTCCGCTTCGGCAACTCGATCTTCGAGCCGCTGTTCAACCGGCGCTACGTCGACAGCGTGCAGATCACCGTCGGCGAGACGCTCGGCATGGAGGGCAACCGCGGCGCGTACTACGACAGCGCCGGCGCCATCCGCGACATGGTGCAGAACCACATGATGCAGCTCTTCTGCCTGATCGCCATGGAGCCGCCGTCGGCGCTCGACGCCGACGCCGTGCGCGACGAGAAGGTCAAGGTGTTGCGCAGCCTGCAGCCGATGACGCCGGAGGAAGTGGCCGAGTGGACGGTGCGCGGCCAGTACGGGGTCGGCGAGCGCGACGGCAAGATCGTCCCCGGCTACCGGCAGGAAAAGGGCGTCAAGCCTGACTCGAGCACCGAGACCTTCGTCGCCCTGCGCACCAAGCTGGACAACTGGCGCTGGGCCGGCGTGCCCTTCCTGCTGCGCTCGGGCAAGCGCCTGGCCGCCCAGGTGTCGGAGATCGGCGTGCGCTTCAAGCGCCCGCCGATGCTCTTCTTCCGCGAGGTCGCCCAACAGCAGGGCCTGGCGCCGGCGCAGCCGCGCGCCAACTGGCTGGTCCTGCGCATCCAGCCGCACGAGGGCATCTCGCTCTCGTTCGCCTGCAAACGGCCGGGGATGGTGGTGCGCCTCGACGATGTGACGATGGACTTCGACTACCAGGACACCTTCCAGACCCGTTCGCCGGAGGCGTACGAGCGGCTGTTGCTCGACGCGCTGCGCGGCGATGCGTCGCTGTTCACGCGCTCCGACGAGGTCGAGTATGCCTGGCGCTTCGTCACCTCCCTCATCGACGGCTGGGCGGCGATGCCGCCGCCGGCCTTCCCCAATTACTATCCATTCACCGAGGGCCCGGATGAGGTGTCGCGTCTGCTGACCGGGCTGTCGGCCAAGTGGCGCAGCCTGCGCGACAGCGGCGCGCAATGAGCCGGTACCGTCGGCGCCGCGCGCCGGTTTCCTTGACTGTGCGGGCCGGAAAAGGGAAGAACGGCGGCGTTTCGGACGACCGGCAACTCAGGGGGTGGTGATGCGCCAGTGGCTGCGAGTGTGGATGAGCGCGGTGATGTTGGTGATCGCGTCGCAGGCGGCGTCAGCCGCGACGTTCACGGTCGACAGCACGGTCGACAAGGTCGACGCCAAGCCGGGCGACGGCAGGTGCGCCACGGACGTCGGTCAGTGCACGCTGCGCGCCGCCATCCAGGAAGCCAATGAGGGCGGCGGCGGGACGATCGTCCTCGGGCCCGGCACCTACACGCTGAGCATCAAGCCCGACGGCGGGCTGCCGCTGGCGGCGACCGGCGACCTCGACGTCTACGGCGCGCTGACCATCGACGGCGCCGATGCCAAGACCACCATCATCGACGGCGGCGCCGTCGACCGTGTCGTCAGCGTCCAGGTCGCCGCGCGCGTGACCATCAGCGACGTCACCATTCGCAACGGCAAGGCCCCGGCAGGCGAGGACGGCGGCGGCATCGAGAACTACGGCGATCTGACGCTGACCGATGTCGTGGTCAGCGGCAACCAGACGCAGTCGGACAACACCGAATCGGCCGATGCCCCCGGCGGCGGCATCTGCAACGCCGCCACGCTGCAACTGCGCAACTGCACCATCACCGGCAACCGCGCCGCCGACGTCGGCGGCGGGCTGCACAACAAAGGCATCCTCTCGATGATGATGACCACGGTGAGCCAGAACACCACCGGCACCGACAAGGGCGGCGGGGTGAGCAACTTCAACAAGGCGACCATCATCCTCAGCACCATCGCCGGCAACACGGCGGTCGGCGCCGGCGGCGGCATCGAGAACGCCGGCGGCATGACGCTCACCCACTCGACGATCAGCGGCAACACCGGCGAGAACGGCGGCGGCATCCACAACGTCGGCGATCTCCACATGACCGACGCGACCATCGCCCTGAACACCGCCCGCAAGAGCGGCGGCGCCATCGTCAACGAACAGAACGGCAGCCTGACCGGCAGCCTGAAGGGCAACGGCCTGACGATCGCCGCCAACAAGGCGGCCGACCGCGGCGGCGTGGTCACCATCACCCCGGCGACGCTGAAGCTCGCCAACTCCATTCTCGCCGGCAATATCCCCGGCGCCTGCGGCGGCGTGCTGCTGTCGGCCGGCTACAACCTCATCCAGGACAAGGGCTGCCGCATCGCCGGCTCGCTGACCGGCGTCATCCGCGACACCGATCCGAAGCTCGGCCCGCTGGCCGACAACGGCGGCCCGACCCAGACGATGGCCCTGCTCGCCGGCAGCCCGGCGATCCACGCCGGCAACCCGGCCACCCCGGGCAGCGGCAAGGGCGCCTGCGAGCAATCCGACCAGCGCGGCATCGCGCGCCCCAGCGGCGTCGCCTGCGACGTCGGCGCCTTCGAGCTCGGCAAGTAGCCGGCGGTTCGCCCCCGAGGGCCGCGGCGGACGGGGCGCGCGCGCCGCGGCACGCCGGCGATCGTCAGACG
>JBOHWA010001055.1:0-2394 GCA_050735855.1 Binatia bacterium | reverse complement strand
GCTCTGCGAGCGCGGCGGCGGCATCCCGCTGCTCGCCGCGCCGCTGGCCGCACCGGCCGGACTGACGCTGATCGTCGGCGCCGAGGGCGGCTTCAGCGCCGCCGAGGTCGACGCCGCCCGCCACGCCGGCTGCCTGCTGATCGACGCCGGCCCGCGCATCCTGCGCGCCGAGACCGCGGCAATCGCCGCCCTCTCCGTCTGTCAGGCGCGCTGGGGCGATGCGGCCGGATCCGTTCCCCCGCGCAGGTCATCTTGGTAGAAGGCCCCATGCGCTTTGCCTTCGTCATGGATCCCCTCGAACGGGTGCTGCCCGACAAGGACACCACGTTCATGTTCATGCTCGAGTCCGGGCGGCGCGGACACGAGGTCTACTACGTGCCGGGCGATGCCCTCTGGGTGCATCGCGGTGTCCCGCACGCGCGGGCGCGCCGCGCCGAGGTGCGGCGGCCGAGCGCGACGCAGCCGGGGCACCATGAGCTGTTCGAGGAGCGCTCGACGCGTCTGGACTGGTTCGACGCGGTCTTCATGCGCAAGGACCCGCCCTTCGACATGGCCTTCTTCTTCGCCACCCATGTGCTCAGCCTGATCGACGCGCAGCACACCGTGGTGATGAACGACCCGCGCGGCCTGCGCGAGGCGAACGAGAAGCTCTACGCGCTGCACTTCCCGGAGGTGATCCCGCCCAGCCTGGTGACCGGCGACATCCCGCTGCTGAAGGCGTTTCTCGCCGAGTTGGGCGGCGAGATGATCGTCAAGCCGCTCGACGGCGCCGGCGGCGCCGGCGTCTTCCACGTGCAGAGTGGCGACCGCAACCTGAACGCCATCCTCGAGGGCGCCACCGACTACGGCCGCCGCATGATCATGGCGCAGCGCTACCAGCCCGAGATCCGCCAGGGCGACAAGCGCATCATCGTGCTCGACGGCGAGCCGCTCGGCGGCGTCCTGCGCGTGCCGCGCGAGGACGAGACGCGCGGCAACATCCACGTCGGCGGCGCCACGGTGAAGTCCGAGCTCACCGCGCGCGACCGCGAGATCTGCGCCAACATAGCTTCGCGCCTGCGCGCCGACGGCCTGTGGTTCGTCGGCCTCGACGTCATCGGCGACTGGCTGACCGAGATCAACGTCACCAGCCCGACCGGCATCCAGGAGATCAACGCCCTCGACGGCGTCGCCCTCGAGGCGCCGGTGATCGACTTCGTCGAGCGCCGCGTCGCCGCCCTGCGTTGAGCGTGATCGGCGTTGCCCAGGAAATCGGTAAGCAACAACGGATTACACGGATTCAGCGGATTTCTGCACCCTACTCCGTCAAATCCGCTGCATCCGTGTCATCCGCTGTTGGGTCGCTGAGTTTTTGGACACAGCGAGCGTGTCGGCACAGTCGTCGAGCTGCCTTGACCACGGCAAGCCCATTCGGTAACCAACCGGTTCCCCCATTCGACACGGGCAGGTAGCTCAGTCGGTAGAGCAAAGGACTGAAAATCCTTGTGTCGACAGTTCGATTCTGTCCCTGCCCACTCTTCTTCCCTGCCGCCCCTCGCCGCGGCCGGCCGTCACCGGCGAACTGGACTTTCTTGTCGATGTCCTGCATAGCAGCGCCGGAGGTCGGTGCGAATGAAGCGAGGATTGCTGATCGGAACGTTGCTGCTCGCCACCTGGGCCGCGCCGCTGCGCGCCGCGTTCATCGACATCTGCTGCGCCTGCACCGCGCCGAGTGGCACCTCGCAACAGAGCGGACCGACTCCCGCCATCCTCTGCGTCAGCACGAGTGACGACCCGGCGATCTTTGCCGAGGCACAGGCCGAGTGCGACGGGTTGGGCGGCTCGCTGAGCTGCGTCACGAAGAACGAGCCGAGTTGCACCGCCCAGCTGCTCGAGGCCGGCTACGCCTGTCCGCCGACCGGCATCCCGGGGGTGCCGATGATGGCATCGTACGGGCTCGCGACGCTCGCCGCGCTGCTCGGCGGCCTCGGCGTCAGCCTGCTGCGCCGGCGCGCTCGCCGCGTTTAGGGTCGTCCGCTCGCTGTGCGCGCCCGGCTCACGCCGGGTAGGTGGTGATCTCGGTCGCCTTGAGGCTGACCCACACTTCGCTGCCGGGGGCGAGGGCCAGGTCGGCGACGGCGGCGGGGGTGACCTCGGCGACCAGCGCCGGCGGGCCATCGGTGCGCACGCGCACGCGCGCGCCTTCGTCGTCGAGGCCGGCGACGCGCGCCGGCCAGACGTTGCGCGGCGTGCCCTCCGGGCGGGTGCGGTGCAGGGCGACGGCACGCGGGTGGATGACGGCGAAGACGCGGCCGCGGCCGGCGCCGGGCACCACCAGGCTGCCGCCGCCGTCGAGCGCGACCAGGTCGCCGTCGGCGACGCCGCGCAGCAGGTTCACGCCGACCAGGTCGGCGA
>JBOHWA010001054.1:0-17318 GCA_050735855.1 Binatia bacterium | reverse complement strand
GCTCTTCATCGCCAACGCCTACGCCTGGGCGGCGAGCCGCGGCGCCCCCTGGGCCCTGGTCACCTCGGCACGCAACTGCAAGCGCACGGGCCGCGTGCTCGACACCCTCAACCGGCGCGCCTTCGGGCGCAGCGACGCGATCATCGTGAACTCCGAACAAGTGCAGCACTACATCGAACGCGAATACCGGGCGCCGTCGGCACGCATTGCGGTGGTGTACAACGCCATCGACCTGCAGCGCTTTCAGCCGCGTGCCGAGGCGGGGCTTGCGTCGGCCGGTCCGCGCGTGGCGATGGTGGGCCGGCTGGTGGCGCAGAAGAATCCGCAGCTCTTCGTCGCCGCGGCGGCGCAACTGCGCGTCCAGCGGCCAGACGTGCGCTTCCTGCTGGTCGGCGACGGCCCGCTGCGCGGCCAGCTCGAGCGGTCGGTGACCGACGCCGGGCTGGCGGACTGCATCACGTTTGCCGGCGAGCGCAGCGACGTCGAGGTGCTGCTGCACAGCGCCGACCTCTTCTGGCTGACCTCCGACTGGGAAGGTCTGCCCAACGCGGTGATCGAGGCGTTCGCCTGTGGCCTGCCGGTGGTCGCCACCGACGTGGGCGGCACCGCCGAGCTGCTGCGCGACGGGGTCGAGGGCTATCTGATCGCGCCGGGCGATTGCGACGCGCTGGTGGCCAAGAGCGTGGCCATCCTGGGTGATCCGGAGCGGCAGGGGCGTATGCGGGCGGCGGCGCGGCAGCGGGCTGAGTCGTTCGGCCGGCCGGCGATGGTGCGGGCGACCCAGGCGGTCTACGAGCGCGCGTTGGCGGGGCGGGGGCAGGGATGAGTGAGATGCCGATGGTGTCGGTGGTGATTCCGATGCGCAATGAGGTGGAGAGCATCGGCGCGCTGCTCGACGGCGTTCTGGCGCAGGATTATCCGCCCGAGCGCCTCGAGGTGTTGGTCATCGACGGCGACTCGAACGACGGCTCGGTGGCGGTGATCGAGGAGTACGCGGCGCGCGATGCACGCGTCCGCCTGCTCTCGAACCCGAAGCGCATCGTGCCCACCGGTCTCAACCTGGCCATCCGCGCGGCGCGCGGCTCGATCATCTGCCGCATCGATGCCCACACCACCGTGGAGCAGGACTACGTCCGCGCCGGCGTCGAGACCCTGCAGCGTACCGGCGCCGACAACGTCGGCGGCCCGATGGTGGCGGTCGGCGGGGGCGTGTTCGGCACCGCCGTCGCCGTGGCGACCTCATCGCGCTTCGGCGTCGGGTCGTACTTCCACTACGGCACCGAGGAGCGCGAGGTCGACACGGTCTACCTCGGCATGTGGCCGACGGCGGTGTTCGCCCGCGTCGGTCTGTTCGACGAAGAGCTGGTGCGCAATCAGGACGACGAGTTCAACTATCGCCTGCGCAAAGCCGGCGGGCGCGTCGTGCTGACGCCCGCGATGCGCTCGCGCTACCAGAACCGCCAGAGCCTCGTGCACCTGCTGCGCCAGTACTACCAGTACGGTCAGTGGAAGGTGCGCGTGCTGCAGAAGCACCCGCGCCAGATGAGCTGGCGGCACTTCGTCCCGCCGGCGTTCGTCGCCGGGCTCGCCGGGCTGCTGGTGATCAGCAGCGCGTTGCCGCTGGCGGCGACGGCCGCGCGAGTGGTGATGGGGCTGTACCTGGGGGTGATCCTGGCGGTGGCGGTGCCGCAGCTCGCCAGCGGCGGGGTGCGGGCGTGGCTGGCGACGGCCCTGGCGTTGGTCAGCATCCATTGTGCCTGGGGAGCCGGATTTCTCAGTGGATTGGTCAAGTTCGCCGACCGGTGGCGCAAGCCCGAAGAGCCGCCACCGCGCCTCGAGCCGCAGGCGACCGCGCCGGCGGCCGGTCTGGCACCGGGGGCGTGAGCGCCGGTCGGCGCTGTACGGAGGGACACATGAGACTGCGAGAGAAACTCACCGTCGAAGAAAAGGTGGCGATCGCGCTGGAGCTGATCAAGCGCGAGCGATCGCTCGACGAGATCCGCGTGCACTATCGGGTCAGCCACACCACGGCCTACAAGCTGCGCAATCTCTTCCTCGATGGCGGTCGCCGGGCGCTCAGCCGCGGCGAGAAGCACAGCGCGCTCGATCTCGAGCGGCGCGTGCGGGCCATCGAGGAGCGCATCGGGCAAGGCGGCGACGAGCCGGGCGGGGCCCCGACCCGGCCGCGCGCCCGCGCCACCAGCGGCTCCGGGCTGTGAGGCCGCCCGGCGAGGCGGGTCATCCCCCCTCGCCAGCGGCCCGTTGAGGGCCGCCCCCCGCGCCACCGCGGGGCAGTACGCGCCGGCGTGTTCGCGCTGGCGCGCGATAAATTGACACGGCGGAGCTTTGCCGTTAGGTACCGGGGCTCAACGTTTTTCGGCGAGGTCCATCTCCAGTGAGTGTATTGGTCAACAGGCAGACCCGCGTCGTCACGCAGGGGATCACCGGTGCGACCGGGCAGCTGCATACCAAGGCGTGCCGCGAGTACGGCACGCAGATGGTTGCCGGCGTGACGCCGGGCAAGGGCGGCACCGATTTCGAAGGGATTCCGATCTTCGATACCGTGGCGCAGTCGGTCGCGGCGACCGGCGCCAACGCCTCGGTCATCTACGTGCCGCCGCCGTTCGCCGCCGACGCCATCATGGAGGCGGCCGACGCCGGCATCCCGTTGGTGATCTGCATCACCGAGGGCATTCCGGTGCTCGACATGATGCGCGTCAAGCGCTTCCTCGAAGGCCGGCCAACGCGCCTGATCGGGCCCAATTGCCCGGGCATCATCACGCCGGGCGAGTGCAAGATCGGCATCATGCCGGGCTACATCCACAAGCCGGGCCGCATCGGCGTCGTGTCGCGCAGCGGTACGCTGACGTATGAGGCGGTCTACCAGCTCACCCAGCTCGGCCACGGCCAGTCGACCTGCATCGGCATCGGCGGCGATCCGATCAATGGCACCAACTTCGTCGACGCGCTGCGTCTCTTTCACGCGGATCCGGACACCGACGCGGTGATCGTCATCGGCGAGATCGGCGGCTCGGCGGAAGAGCAGGCAGCCGAGTTCATCCGCGATCACATGCGCAAGCCGGTGGCCGCCTTTGTCGCCGGCCAGACCGCGCCGCCGGGGCGGCGCATGGGCCATGCGGGAGCCATCATCGCCGGCGGGCGCGGCACCGCCGCGGACAAGGTTGCCGCGTTCGAAGCGGCCGGCGTCCGTGTGGCGCGCAACCCGGCGGAAATGGGCGCGACGCTGGTCGCGCTGCTCGCCGAACGGAAGGGATCATGAAGGAACGCACGCTCTCGATCGTCAAGCCCGACGCCGTCGCCAAGCACAAGATCGGCGAGATCCTCTCCCGCGCCGAGGCGCAAGGCCTGCGCCTGGTCGCCGGCCGGCTGCTGCGTCTGTCGCGCGAGGATGCGGGGCGCTTCTACGTCGTGCACAAAGAGCGGCCGTTCTACGGCGACCTCTGTGCCTTCATGTCGGAAGGTCCGGTGTTCGTCGCGGCGCTCGAAGGCGAAGGCGCGATCGCGAAATGGCGCGAGATCATGGGCGCAACGGATCCCGCCAAGGCCGGCGCCGGCAGCGTGCGGCGCGACTTCGGCACCAATGTGGAGCGCAACGCCACGCATGGCTCAGATGCACCCGATACGGCCCGCTGGGAGATCAGCTTCTTCTTCGGCGAGCTCGAGCTGCGCGACGCCTGAGGGCGCGTCCGGCTCGCCAGTCCCCCTGACCCCGGCGGTCTTGCGGGCCTGGCTGCGCGCACGCGGGCTGCCCGCGTTCCGCGCCGTGCAGATCCTGCGCTGGGCCTTCCAGCGCGGCGTCGCGTCGTTCGACGAGATGAGCGACCTCGGGCGCGACCTGCGCCTGGATCTGGCCGCGGCCTTTGCGCTCCCCGCGCTGCGGCCCAGCGAGGTGGTGCGCAGTGCCGACGGCACCCGCAAGCTGCTGTTCCGCCTCGAGGCGGGGCGCGCCGTCGAGACGGTGCTCATCCCCGACGAGCCGCGTCTGACCGCCTGCATCTCGTCGCAGGCCGGGTGCGCGATGGGGTGCACGTTCTGCGCGACCGCCCAACTCGGCCTGCAGCGCAATCTCTCGGCGGCCGAGATCGCGGCGCAGCTGGTTGCCTCGCAGCGCCAGCTCGATCCCGGCGAACGGCTCACCAACGTCGTCTTCATGGGCATGGGCGAGCCGCTGCACAACTACGACGCGGTGGTCGAGGCGATTGAAATCCTGACCGCGCCGTGGGGCTTTGGCCTGTCGGCGCGCCGCGTCACCGTCTCGACCGTCGGGCTGCTGCCGCAGCTCGAGCGGTTGGTGCGCGAGACCGGCGCCAGCATCGCCGTCTCGCTGACCGCCACCACCGACACGCTACGCGATCGGCTGATGCCGGTGAACCGCCGCTACCCGCTGGCGCAGCTCTTCGCCACCTGCCGGGCGCTGCCGATCGCGCAGCGCCGCCGCATCACGTTCGAGTACGTCCTGCTCGCCGGCGTCAACGACGCCCCCGCCGATACCACCCGCCTGATTCGTCTCCTGCACGGCATCCGCTCCAAGGTGAATCTCATCCCGTTCAACCCATTTCCGGGCGCCGCCTTCACGCCGCCGCGGGCAGCGGTCGTCGAGCAGTTCAAGCAGCGCCTGCTCGCCGCCGGCCTCAACGCCTCGGTCCGGGCGACCCGCGGCCGCGACATCCAGGCGGCGTGCGGACAACTGGCGGCGACCCGCCAAGGCGCACGGGCGTAGCGCGTGGCGGGCATCGGTGTCGTCGTCAATCCGCTCGCCGGCCGCAACCGGCGGGCGGGCGATCGGGCCGACCGGCTGGGCGACGTGCTCGGCGCGCAGGGCTGGGTGCGCGAGACGGCGTCGCTCGAGCATCTGGCGGACGTCGCCGCCGAGTGCCGGGCGCGGGCGGTGGACGTGCTCGGCGTCTGCGGCGGCGATGGCACGCTGGCGCGCACGCTGTCGGCCCTGGTGCGCGTCTACGGCTCGGACGCGCTGCCGCGCATCCTGCCGCTGCGCGCCGGAACGATGAACACCGTGGCGCGCGCCATGGGCTGCTCGTCCTGGCAGCCCGAGCGCATGCTCGCCGAGGTGGCGGCCGACTATCGCCGTGGCCGCCCGCTGGCGCTCACCGAGCATCAGCTGGTGGCCGTGAATGCCCGTGCCTTCGGCTTCATGGTCGGCGTCGGCGTACCGGTCGAGTTCCTGCGGCTGTACTACGACCTGCCGCAGCGCGGCGGCCGGCCGGCGGCCGGGCTGGTGCTGCGTATGGCCGCGTCGGCGCTGCGCGGCGGGCCGATGATCCGCCGGGTGTTCGCGCCCATGCGCGGCGTCATGCGCTGCGACGGCGTGAGCGCGCCGTTCGATCACTTCACGGTCATCTACGCCAGCACGATCGAGGATATCGGCCTCGGCTTCCGGCCCACCTACCGGGCGCGCGAGCGCGCCGGGCAGTTCCACGTCTTCGCCGGGCCGATCGGCGCGCGCGAGTTCCTGCGCTGTATGCCGGCCATCCGGCGCGCCCGGCCGACCGGCTCGGCGCATGTCCACGACGCCTTGGCCTCCCGTCTGGCCGTTGAGTTTCAGCAGCCGACCTTCTACATGATCGACGGCGACATCATCGAGGCG
Organism: Binatia bacterium; assembly: GCA_050735855.1. Lineage (GTDB taxonomy): Bacteria > Desulfobacterota > Binatia > HRBIN30 > CADEER01 > JBOHWA01. Next base: position 11,692 of record JBOHWA010001054.1, on the reverse strand, counting down.
ACGACCCGTCTGACCGTGTCCGGCGGACCGGTGGTGCGCGTGATCCGGAGGTAGGGTGGGGGAGCACATCCTGGGGGTGATCGGCGGCAGCGGCTTGTACGAGCTGCCGGGGAGCCGCGACGTTCAGCCGGTGCGCGGCACGACGCCGTTCGGCGAGCCGTCGGACGAGCTGATGCGCGGCCGCCTGGGCGACGTCGCGGTCGTCTTCCTGCCGCGCCACGGGCGCGGCCACCGCATCCTGCCCACCGAGGTGAACTATCGCGCCAACGTCTTCGCCATGAAGCAGCTGGGCGTCGAGTGGCTGCTCTCGATCGGCGCCGTCGGCAGTCTGCGCGAGGACCTGGTGCCGGGCCACGTGGTGATCCCGGAGCAGTTCATCGACCGCACCGTCGCCCGACCGAGCACGTTCTTCGGCGGTGGCATCGTGGTGCATGTCAGCCTCGCCGATCCGGTCTGCGCCGCCTTCGCTGGCAGCGTCGCCGAGGCGGTGGCCGAGGCCGGCGGCACGGTGCACCGCGGCGGCACGTACATCTGCATGGAAGGCCCGCAGTTCTCGACCCGGGCGGAGTCGCATCTCTACCGCCAGTGGGGCGCGGATATCATCGGCATGACCAACTGGCAGGAGGCCAAGCTGGCGCGCGAGGCGGAGCTCTGCTTCGCCAGCCTGGCGCTGGTGACCGACTACGACTGCTGGCGCGAGGAAGGCGAGGACGTGGTGATCGCCGACGTGCTGCGCATCCTGGCCGCCAATGCCGACCTGGCGCGGCGAGCGGTCGCGGGGGTGGCGGCGCGGCTGCCGGCGACCCGCACGTGTGCGTGTGCCAGCGCGCTGGCGCACGCCATCATCACCGAGCCGGGACGCATTCCGGCCGAACGCCGGCGGGCGCTGGCCCCGTTGATCGGCAAGTATCTGGGAGACACGGCATGAGTCTGTTGGTGGTGGGATCGGTGGCGCTCGATACGGTCGAGACGCCGCAAGGGCGCGCGGACAACGTCGTCGGCGGTGCCGCGATGTACTTCTCGCTGGCGGCCAGCTTCTTCGGCCCGGTGCGCATGGTCGGCGTGGTCGGCGCCGACTTTCCGCGCTCCATGCTCGACGAGCTGGCCAAGCGGGGTATCGACCTGAGCGGCGTCGAGGAGCAGCCTGGCAAGACGTTCCGCTGGACCGGCCGCTACCACGAAGACGTCAACGTGCGCGACACGCTGCACCTCGACCTCGGCGTGTTCGGCGACTTTCGGCCCAAGCTGCCGGCGAGCTACCGCGACAGCAAGTTCGTCTTCCTCGCCAACATCGATCCGGTGCTGCAGGCCTCGGTGCTCGACCAGCTCGACGCCCCCGGCCTGGTCGGCTGCGATACCATGAACCACTGGATCCTCGAGTCGCGGCCGGCGCTCGAGACCCTGCTCGGTAAGGTCGGCATCCTGGTCATCAACGACGAGGAGGCGCGCCTGCTGTCGGGTGAGCGCAACGTCGTGCGCGCCGCGGCGCGCATCCTGGAGATGGGGCCGCGCGCGGTGCTGATCAAGCGCGGCGAGTACGGCGTCATCCAGTTCGCCGGCGACACGATCTTCGCCGTGCCGGCCTTCCCATTGGAGGAGGTGACCGACCCGACCGGGGCGGGCGACTGCTTCGCCGGCGGCTTCATGGGCGAGTTGGCGCGCTCGGGGGACAGCTCGCCGGCCAGCCTGCGCCGGGCGATCGTCTACGGCAGCGTCATGGGCTCGTTCGTCGTCGAAGCCTTCGGGCCGCGCCGCCTGCTCGAGCTGACGCGCGACGACATCGACCGCCGCTATCGCCAGTTCGTCAGCCTGACCGACGTCGGCGGCGCCTGAGTATGGACCTGTCGGTTGTGGTGCCGATCCACAACGAGGTCGACAATATCGACGGGCTGCACGCCGAGCTCGACGCGGCGCTGCAGCCGACCGGCCTCAGCTACGAGCTGATCTTCATCGACGACGGCAGCCGCGACGACAGCTTTGCGCGGCTGGCCGGGCTGCGCGAGCGCGACCCGCATGTGGTCGTCATCAAGCTGGCGCGCAACTTCGGCCAGACGGCTGCCATGGCGGCCGGCATGGCGCATTCGCACGGCGCCGACGTGGTGCTGATCGACGGCGATCGGCAGAACGACCCAGCCGACATTCCGGCCATGCTCGCCGAACGGCGGGCGGGGGCGGATCTGGTCGCCGGCTGGCGCGTCGACCGCCAGGACCCGTGGCTCAGCCGGCGCCTGCCGTCGCACCTGGCCAACTGGCTGATCGGTGCCATCACCGGCGTGCGTCTGCACGACTACGGCTGCACGCTCAAGGTGCTGCGCGGCGACCTGGCGCGCAGCCTGCGGCTGTACGGCGAGATGCACCGCTTCATCCCGGCCCTGGTCGACGACCTCGGCGGCACCATCGTCGAGCGCCCCGTGCACCACCGGCCGCGCGTCGCCGGCACCTCCAAGTACGGCATTTCGCGCACCCTGCGCGTCGTCCTCGACCTGGCGACGGTCAAGTTCCTGTCCAGCTACTCGACCCGTCCGATCCACATCTTCGGCGTCCTCGGCCTGCTGTCGACCGCCCTCGGCCTGCTGATCACCGGCTGGCTCGGCTTCGAACGGGTCGTGCTCGGCGTCCCGCTCGGCGGCCGCCCGATCGTCCTGCTGGGCATCCTGATGACCGTCATGGGCATGCAGTTCATCACCATGGGGCTGCTGGGCGAGTTGCTCATCCGCACGTACCACGAGTCGCAGAACAAGCCGATCTACCGGATCGCGACCCTGCTGAATTGACATGGCCAGACCCCGCCGATATGCGAACAGCGTCCGGACCGTGCAGGAAACGCGCGCCGCGGCGCATCTGAATCGCAGAGTCGCCGTCCGCAGCGGCGCCGTCTGGATGTTCAGCGTGGAGGACCTTGCGTGAAGCTATGCGTCGTCGGCACCGGCTACGTCGGCCTGGTCGCCGGAACCTGTTTCGCCGAGAGCGGTAACGACGTCATCTGCGTCGACGTCGACACCGCCAAGATCGCCGCGCTGATGCGCGGCGACGTGCCGATCTACGAGCCCGGTCTCGAGGAACTGATCAAGCGCAACGTCGCGCAGCGCCGGTTGACCTTCCAGACCGACCTCGGCGACGCCGTGCGCCGCTCGCTCATCTGCTTCATCGCCGTGGGCACGCCGGAAGGCGCCAACGGCGAGGCTGATCTGTCGGCGGTGATGACGGTGGCGGGGCAGATCGGGGCGGCGATGGACGGCTACCGCGTCGTGGTCGACAAGAGCACCGTGCCGGTCGGCACCGCCGCGCGCGTGGCGGAGGCCATCCGCGCCTCCACCCAGCACGAGTTCGATGTCGTCTCCAACCCGGAGTTCCTCAAGGAAGGGGCGGCGATCGAGGACTTCCAGAAGCCCGATCGCGTCGTCATCGGCCACCGCGGCGAGCGCGCGCGGGCGATCATGGAGGAGCTCTACAAGCCCTTCGTGCGCACCGGCAACCCGATCCTGTTCATGACACCGGAGAGCGCCGAGATGACCAAGTACGCCGCCAACGCCATGCTGGCGGCGCGCATCTCGTTGATCAACGAGATCGCCAACCTGTGCGAGGCGGTGGGCAGCGACGTCGAGGACGTGCGCCGCGGCGTCGGCCTCGACAAGCGGATCGGCCCGGCCTTCCTCTTTCCGGGGGTCGGCTACGGCGGCTCGTGCTTCCCCAAGGACGTCAAGGCGCTGATCACCATGGCGGAGCAGCACGACATCGCGCCGCGCATTCTGCGCGCCGTGGACGACGTCAACGCGGCGCAGAAGCGGCTCCTGTTCCGCAAGGTGGTACAGCACTTCGGCCCGGCCCTCACCGGCCGCTGCCTGGCGCTGTGGGGCCTCTCGTTCAAACCGCGCACCGACGACATGCGCGAGGCGCCGGCGGTGACGCTGATCGACCAACTGCTCGAGGCGGGCGCGCGGGTGCAGGCGCACGATCCCGTGGCGATCGACGTGGCGCGGCGCATCTTCGGCGACCGCATCAGCTACTTCGACGTCGCCTACGACGCGCTCAAGGATGCCGACGCCGCGCTGATCGTCACCGAGTGGCCGGAGTTCAAGCAGCCCGACTTCGCCCGCATGAAATCGCTGATGCGGGCGCCGGTGATCTTCGACGGCCGCAACCTGTACGAGCTGCCGACCATGCGCAGCCTCGGCTTCACCTATTACGCAGTCGGCCGTCCGCCGGTGCGGGAGTAGCGATGGGCCGCGTCGTCATCACCGGCGGAGCGGGTTTCATCGGCTCGCATCTCGCCGATCGTCTGCTCGCCGAGGGGCACGAGGTCATCGCGGTCGACAACCTGTCGACCGGGCATCCGCGCAACATCGCCCATCTGTTCGGCAACCAGCAGTTCCACTTCATCCACCACGACGTCACCAACTACATCTACGTCGACGGGCCGGTGGACGTGATCTTCCACCTGGCCTCGCTGCCGAGCCCGGTCGACTATCTGCTGAAGCCGATCCCGACGCTCAAGGTCGGTGCCCTCGGCGCGCACAAGACGCTCGGCCTGGCGCGCGCCAAGGGCGCCGCGTTCCTGCTCGCCTCGACCTCCGAGGTGTACGGCGATCCGCAGGTCCACCCGCAGCCGGAGACCTACTGGGGCAACGTCAACCCGGTCGGCCCGCGCGGCGTCTACGACGAATCGAAGCGCTTCGCCGAGGCGATGACGATGGCGTATCACCGCTATCACGGCGTCGACACGCGCATCTTCCGCATCTTCAACACCTACGGCCCGCGCATGCGGCCGGACGACGGCCGCGTGGTGACCAACTTCATCGCCCAGGCGCTGCGCGCCAAGCCGATCACGGTCTATGATGACGGCGCGCGCACGCGCAGCTTCTGCTTCGTCAGCGATCTGGTCGACGGCATCATGCGCCTGTGGCATTCGGACGCGGTCGATCCGGTCAACCTGGGCAATCCGCGCGAGATGACCATCCTCGAGTTCGCCCGTATCATCAAGGATCTGTGCGGCGCGTCGTCGGAGATCGAGTTCCTGGTGCCGACCGACGAGCGCACCAAGGACGATCCCAATACGCGCAAGCCCGACATCACGCGCGCCCGCACGCTGCTCGGCTGGGAGCCGCAGGTGACGCTCGAGGATGGCCTGCGCGCCACCATCGAGTATTTCCGCACGCGCCTGGCCGAGGAGCCGGCCGGGTGAAGCTGTTGGTGACCGGCGGGGCGGGCTTCATCGGCAGCCACCTCGTCGATGCCTGCGTCGCCGCCGGACACGACGTCGCGGTGATCGACGACCTGTCGACCGGCGATGCCGCGCAGGTCAACCCGGGCGCGCGCCTGCATCGCGTCGACCTGCGCGATCGCGCCGCGGTCGACGACGTCATCGCCCGCGAGCGCCCCGAGGTGATCAGCCACCACGCCGCGCAACTCGACGTGCGCCGGTCGGTGGCCGATCCGGTCTTTGACGCCCAGGTCAACCTGATCGGCCTGCTCAATCTCATGGAGGCGGGCAGGGCGCACGGCCTGCGGCGGGTGATCCTGGCCTCGTCGGGCGGCGTCGTGTACGGCGACAGCCAGGAGCTGCCAACCAGCGAGCGCGCCCCGACCGAGCCCATTTCGCCCTACGGTGTGGCCAAGCTCGGCAGCGAGCGCTACCTGCACTACTACTGGCACGTGCACGGCATTCCGTCCGTCGCGCTGCGCTACGGCAACGTCTACGGGCCGCGGCAGAACCCACACGGCGAGGCGGGGGTGGTGGCGATCTTCACCGGCGCCCTGCTCGACGGCGGTGCCCCGGTGATCAACGGGCCCGGCACGCAGACGCGCGACTACGTCTTCGTCGGCGACGTGGTGCGCGCCAATCTGCTGGCGCTGGCGAGCGACTACCGCGGGGCGCTCAATGTCGGCACCGGGCTCGAGACCGACGTCAACCGCCTGTTCGCGCTGCTCTGCGACGCCATCGGGGCGCATCCGCCGGAGCGCCACGGTCCTGCCAAGGCCGGCGAGCAACTGCGCTGCGTGCTCGACCCGCGCCGCGCGGCCGAGGCGATCGGCTGGCGGCCGGAGGTCGAGCTGGCCGACGGCCTTTCCCGGACGGTCGATTTCTTTCGCCGTCGCCGTACGGCACACTGAGCGCGCCGGCGCTCCCGGCGCGACCGCGATGACCGACCTCACCCGCATACGCAATTTCTCCATCATTGCCCATATCGATCATGGCAAGTCGACGCTTGCCGACCGCTTGATGGAGCGCACCGGTACGATCACCGACCGCGAGCGGCAGGCCCAGTTGCTCGACAGCATGGACCTCGAGCGCGAGCGCGGCATCACCATCAAGGCCAGCGCCGTGCGCATGCATTACACGGCACGCGACAGCAAAGAGTATCTGCTCAACCTGATCGACACCCCCGGGCACGTCGACTTCGGCTATGAGGTCTCGCGCAGCCTGGCCGCCTGCGAGGGCGCGGTGCTGGTGGTCGACGCGGCACAGGGGGTCGAGGCGCAAACCCTGGCCAACGTCTACCAGGCGCTCGACTGCAACCTCGAGATCGTGCCGGTGATCAACAAGATCGACCTGCCGAGCGCCGATCCCGAGCGGGTGAAGCACGAGGTCGAGGAGATCATCGGCCTCGACACCAGCGAGGCGGTGCTGGCCAGCGCCAAGCAGGGGATCGGGATCGAGGAGGTCCTCGAAGCGATCGTGCGCGTCGTGCCGTCGCCGGTCGGCGACGCCGAGGCGCCGCTCAAGGCGCTGATCTTCGACAGCTGGTTCGATCCCTACCACGGCGTCGTCTCGGTCGTGCGCATCTTCGACGGCCGCATCAGCGCCGGGGTGAAGATCCTGCTGATGGCGAACGGCAAACGCTTCCAGGTCACCCAGGTCGGCGTCTTCGCGCCGGTGCCGGCCAAGACCGACGAGCTCGGTCCGGGCGAGGTCGGCTTCTTCATGGCGGCGATCAAGGAGATCCACGACGCCAAGATTGGCGACACGGTGACCTACGCGGAGCGGCCGGCGGCGGCGCCGCTGCCGGGCTTCAAGGCGGTCAAGCCGATGGTCTTCTCGGGCATGTTCCCGACCGAGACGACCCAGTATGAGCCGCTGCGCGACGCGATGGAGAAGCTTCGGCTCAACGACTCCGCCTTCAGCTACGAGCCGGAGAACTCGATGGCGCTCGGCTTCGGCTTCCGCTGCGGGTTTCTCGGGCTGTTGCACATGGACATCGTGCGCGAGCGGCTCGAGCGCGAGTTCGCCCTGTCGTTGATCGCCACGGCGCCGACCGTGGCGTACCGCGTCACCACCCTGCGCGGCGAGCAGTTCGTCGTCGACAGCCCCGCCAAGCTGCCCGACGTCGGCAGCATCGAGGTGATCGAGGAACCCTATATCCTCGCCTCGATCCACGTCCCGGAGACCTACCTCGGCGGCGTGATCAAGCTGTGCGAAGACAAGCGCGGCCGGCAGCGCGACATGCGCTACCTGGGCCTGACGCGCGTCCTGCTCGAGTACGAGCTGCCGCTCAACGAGGTGGTGATCGACTTTCACGATCGCCTGAAGTCGGTCAGCAAGGGCTACGCCTCGCTCGACTACGAGTTCATCGAGCTGCGGCCCGGCGATCTGGTCAAGCTCGACGTGCTGGTCAACGGCGAGCCGGTCGACGCCATGTCGCTGATCGTCCACCGCGAGCGCGCCTACCAGCGCGGCCGCGAGGTGATCGAGACGATGAAGACGCTGATCCCGCGGCAGATGTTCGAGGTCGTGCTGCAGGCCGCCATCGGCGCCAAGATCATCGCCCGCGAGACCGTGCGCGCGCTGCGCAAGAACGTCACCGCCAAGTGCTATGGCGGCGACATCAGCCGCAAGCGCAAGCTGCTCGAGCGTCAGAAGGAAGGCAAGAAGCGGATGAAGCAGGTCGGCAGCGTCGAGATCCCGCAGGAAGCCTTCCTCGCCGTCCTCAAGGTGACCACCTGAGCACGCGGGCCTACGCCAAGGCCATCGGCCTGGCAGCGCTGCTGGCGCTGCTGCTGCGCGGCCTGGTGTTGCAGGCCTTCCAGATCCCGTCGGGCTCGATGCTGCCGACGTTGCAGATCGGCGACTATCTGCTGATCAACCAATTGCGCTACGGCATCCGCCTGCCGATCGGCGGCTGGCTGCTGTTGTTCAGCGCGCCGCAGCCCGGCGATGTCGTCGTCTTCTCCAATCCGCGCGACTCGTCGCAGGACTTCGTCAAGCGGGTGATCGCCGTCGGTGGCGAGACGGTCGAGATCCGCAACAAGCGCGTCTACGTCGACGGGGTCGAGCGCGACGATCCCGGCCCCTACTTCGTACATGCCCCGTCGGACGTGCAATCACTTGCGCAAAGAGATAACTTTGGGCCTGCGAGAGTGCCGCCCGGGCAATTGTTCGTTCTAGGAGACAACCGCGACCAGAGCGTCGACAGCCGGTACTGGGGCTTTGTTCCCGTCGGCGACGTACAGGGCAAGGCTTTCATGGTTTACTGGTCGGTCGACGCCGATGACGGGTGGGTGCGTTGGGAGCGGCTGGGTGCGCTGGTGCGCTGAGGCGCACGAGCGGCGGCTGCAATAATCGTTGTAGTGTGGGAGGTTCTGATGCGGATGCGCAGCATTGTGGCGGGGTTGGCGGTCGGGGCGCTGCTGCCGACGATGGCGTTGGCGTACAGCGGGATTTTTCGCTCGGCGTTCACCGAGATCGGGGCGAGCAACGCCAACGGCATCGCGGTGGGCGACTTCGACGACGACGGGACGCTGGACGTGGTGACCGCCAATGCCGGGACGGGCGGTACCGACCTGAACGTGTTCATCGGCTTCGGCGACGGGATCCTGAGCCGCAGCGGCCTGATTCCCATCGACAGCCCCCCGTCCGGCCTGGTGCTCGGCGACTTCGACGGCGATGAGGTTGGCGACCTGATGGTCTCGCTGTCGAACAACACCGTGGCGTTCGCCAAGGGGCTCGCCAACAACGATTTCTTCGACCCGCTGGACAATCCGGTCACGGTCGGTCAAGCGCCGGCCGGCATGGTCGCCGTCGACCTCGATGGCGACGACGACCTCGACCTGGTGGTCGCCAACCAGGGCGGCGACAGCGCTCCGGGCACCGTGTCGATCCTGCGCGGCAACGGCAACGGCACCTTCACCCTGGTGCTGCAGGACGATCCGGAGGAGCCGGGCAGCACGATCAACGGCCTGCCGGCCGAGCTCGGCACGATCGTCGTCGCCGTCGGCAACATCGATGCCGATCCCGCGCTCGACATCGTCGCACTCAACTCGAACTCGCAGACCATCACCCTCTACAGCGGCGACGGCGATCTGCTCTTCACCCCGCGCGGATCGGTGCCGGTGGGTGCGGCGCCGCAGGACCTGGCCCTGATCGACGTCAACGACGACGACAAGCTGGACGTGCTGACGGCCGACTCCAACAGCGACGCCATCGGCGTCCGCTTCGGCAACGGCGACCGCACCTTCGCGCCGGCGACCTTCTTTCCGGTCGGCAACACCCCGACCCAGTTGCGCGTCGCCGACATGAACGACGACACGCTGCTCGACCTGGTGGTGGCCAACCGGCGCAGCGGCGACGTGAGCCTCCTGCTCGGCGACGGCATGGGCGCCTTCTCCGTGGCCCGGACCTTCGTCGCCGATGCCGAGCCGCAGGTGCTCGCGCTGGGCGATTTCAACGGCGACGACCGCCTCGATCCGGTCGCCTCGACGCAGGGGTCGGAGGGCGCACCGTCGTTGGCGCTGCTGCTCAACCGCGACGGCGCCACGCTGCAGGGCGTCGAGGATGTGCTGTCCGGCAACGTGCCGACCGGCGTCGCCAGCGCCGACATCGACGACGACGGCGCGACCGACGTGGTGGTCAGCGGCAACAGCGGCGACGTGTACGTCTTCCCGAGCACGACCGAGGGACTCGGCGATCCGCTGGTGATCGAGGTCGGTGGCCGCGTCCTGAGCGTGCTGGCGGGCGATCTGAACGGTGACACGCTGCCCGACCTCGCCATGGTCGATACGGTCAACAATCGCGTCGGCGTGGCGCTCGCCACCAAGCCGGGCCAATTCGCGGCGCTCCAGCTCTACGCTACCAGCACCGCACCGGCGGGCATCACGTCGGGCGACTTCAATGACGACGGCCGGCGCGACCTGGCCGTGTCGGCGATCGGTCCTCCGGGCCGCGCCTCGATCCTGCTCCAGCAGGCCAACGGCACCTTCGGTCCGGCGCGCGCCGTCGCAGTCGACGATACACCGCTCGGCATCGCGGCGGTGGAGAGCGCCTGCAACGGCGGCGTGCGACACGACCTGGTGGTCGCCAACCAGGCATCGAACACGGTGACGGTGCTGCGCAGCGACAGCGCCGGTCTGTTCACTCTGGCCCAGACCATTTCCGATGCGCAGGTCGGGCAGGGGCCACAGGCCGTGGCGGTGGCTGACTTCGATCGCGACGGCACGCGCGATTTCGCCGTCACGAACTCGGTCGCCCCGGGGAGCTCGCCCAGCGTCCGCCTCTTCCGCGGCGATTGCGCTGGGCCGTATACGGTGCTCAAGAGCCTGCGCGGCGGCAACCTCGTGAGCGCCATCGTGGCGCGCGATTTCACCGGCGACCAGCTCGTCGACCTCGGCATCGTCAACCAGGCCGACAACTCGGTGCGCGTGCTGCAGGGGCTGGCCTCGGGCGACTTCAGGAACAACGCCTCCGACACGGTCAGCCGCATGCCGATCGCCCTGGCTGCCGGCGACCTCGATCTCGACGGCCGCTACGACGCGATCAGCGGCAACAGCGATCCGAGCGCCAACAATGTCTCGCTGCTGATCAGTTGCGTGCGCGACGCGGGCTGCGATCCGTTCAACACCACGCCGGTGACGGAACCGCCGGGCACCCCGGCGCTGCGCGGCGATGGGAACAACGACGAACGCCGCTCGGCGGCGGATCTGGTCGCGGTCAGCCTCGAGGTGCCGGACGGCGACGGCGAACAGGTCGAGGACATCGCGCGCGGCAGCTTCGCCGACGACCGGGTGTCGCCGGGCGTCGACGCCAACGGCGATGGCGTGGTGACGCCCCAGGATCGCCGCGGCGTCGCGCACCGCATCTTCGGCGGAGCCTGAGGGCGTGGCCGACGAAGCCCAGCTGCAGCGCGATCTGCAGGACGCGATGCGGGCCCGCGACCGGGGCCGCATCGACGTCCTGCGCGGCCTGCTGACGGCGATCAAGAACGCCAAGGTCGAGAAGATGGTCGCGGTCCTGCCCGACGCCGACATCGTCGGCCTGGTGCGCAAGGAATCCAGCAAGCGCAGTGAGATCATCAGCTACGCCCAGCAGGCCGGGCGGGCCGAGACGGTGGCGCAGAACACGGCGGAGAAGGCGATGCTCGACGCCTACCTGCCGACCCAACTCGACGCGGCGCAGCTCGACGCCGCCATCCGCACCATCGCCGCCGAGCTCGGCAACAGCCAGATCGGGCCGCTGATGACCGAGCTGCGCAAACGCCACGGCGGCCAGTTCGACGGCAAGCTGGCGAGCGAGCTGATCAAGAAGCTCTGACGGCGCAGCGCAGCGTCCCCCCTTCCGGTCGCGGGAGGGCACGGCGCACCGCGCGCGTGTGGCGACGGCGGCGATGACGGGTCGCCAGCACCTCCCTGGAGGGCGGCGGTCCCTCGGCGCCGTGCTCATCCCGGGCACCGTGCTTGTCGCGAGCACGGCGCCGAGGGACCG
>JBOHWA010001053.1:0-2138 GCA_050735855.1 Binatia bacterium | reverse complement strand
AGCTGACGTTGCGCGCCCCGCGCGTCGCGCCGCCGCCGCAGCTGGCGCCGCTGTGCAGTGTCGACCCCTATGAGCGCGCCGCGCACACCTACGGCAAGTCGTTTCGCGACGTCGTGCGCGCCTTCGCCCGCGACTTCAGCAATCCGCCCGACCTGGTGGCGTGTCCGCGCAGCGAGAGCGACGTGGTCGCGCTGCTCGACTGGTGCACCTCGGCGCGCATCGCCGCCATCCCCTACGGCGGCGGCTCGAGCGTCGTCGGCGGCATCGAAGCACCGGCCGGCGGGGAGACGCGCGGGGCGCTGAGCCTCGACCTGCGTCACCTCGACCGCGTGCTGGAGATCGACCGCACGTCGCGCGCCGCGCGCATCCAGGCCGGCGTGATGGGACCGGCGCTGGAGGACCAGCTGCGCCCGCATGGCTACACCCTGCGCCACTTCCCGCAGTCCTTCGAGTTCTCCTCGCTCGGCGGCTGGATCGCCACCCGCTCGGGCGGCCACTTCGCGACGCTGTACACGCACATCGACGACTTCGTCGAAGCGCTGCGCGTCATCACACCGAGCGGCACCATCGCGTCGCGCCGCCTGCCCGGCTCGGGCGCCGGGCCGAGCCCCGACCGGCTGTTCATCGGCTCCGAGGGCATCCTCGGCGTGATCACCGAAGCGTGGATGCGGCTGCAGGACCGGCCGACCTTCCGCGCCGCCGCATCGGTCACCTTCGCCGACTTCCTCGCCGGCGCACGCGCCGTCCGCGCCATCGCCCAGGCCGGCCTCTACCCGGCCAACTGCCGCCTGCTCGATCCGGGCGAAGCGATGGTCGCCGGTGCCGGCAGCGGGACCGAGTCCGTTCTCCTGATCGCCTTCGAATCGGCCGACCACGCCCACGACGCCTGGATGGACCGCGCCCTGCAGTGCGCCCGCGACCACGGCGGCCAGGTGCCCGACGGCGCCGGTCAGACCCGCCAGGAGCACGCCGGGGCGCGCGAAGGCGCCGCCGGCGCCTGGCGGCAGTCCTTTCTCGGCGCCCCCTATCTGCGCGACGCACTGGTCGGCATGGGCATGATCAGCGAGACCTTCGAGACGGCGATCACCTGGGACCGTTTCGAGTCCTTCCACGCCGCAGTGATGGAGGCCGCGACTGCGGCGGTGCAGCGCATCTGCGGCGCCGGACAGGTGACGGTGCGCTTCACCCATGCGTACCCGGACGGGCCGGCGCCGTACTACAGCATCATCGCCCCCAGTCGGCCGGGCAGTCAGCTGGCCCAGTGGGCGGAGATCAAAGCCGCGGCGTCAGACGTCCTGATCGAGCACGGCGGCACCATCACGCATCATCACGCCGTCGGTCGCGACCACCGGCCCTGGTACGACCGCCAGCGGCCGGACGGCTTCGCGCTGGCGCTGCGCGCCGCCAAACGGGCGCTGGACCCAGCGGGCGTGCTGAACCCCGGGGTGTTGATCGATCCGTAGCGCGCTCACGGCGCTATCGGGCCGTCGGCGACCGGAAAGAACTTGCCGGTCGACTGCGCCAGCACCTCGTCGCCGCGGCGCACCTCCGCCTCGATGACCAGATAGCGCGGGTGCTGGCCGGGGAGGAGGCGCGCCGACAGCGCCAGCGGCACCTCGACCGGACAGGGTTGGCGATAGCGGACGGACAACTCGCCGGTGACGACGCGCGTGCCGCCCAGCGCGTAGGCGGCAACGCAGGACATCTCGTCGAGCATGACGGCAACGATGCCGCCGTGCGCGACGGCGGGGGCGCCGTGGAACTCGGCGCGCACCGTGTGCTCGGCGACCACCGCGTCGCCGCGGCGGCGAAAGCGCATGTGCAGACCATGCGGACTGGACGCCGAGCAGCCAAAGCAGCCGCCATCGTCCGGAAACACGATCGGGCCGTCGGTCCGCTCCGCGCCTGCGTCGCCCATCGCCGCCACCCTAGCCCGGCCCGCTGAAAAACTGGAGGGCGCCGGGCCCTCGGCGCCGGGGGGATGGGGGGGTCGGCACAGAAAGCCGACCACGGATTGCGCGGATTGACGGATTTCACGGAGGGATCCGTCAGAATTTCCAGGGCAATCGGCTCGTATCCGCGCAATCCGCGGTTTGCCTTTCCTTCTGGGCAGCTGGGGGCCCCCCACAGCCTGCAAA
>JBOHWA010001052.1:0-1551 GCA_050735855.1 Binatia bacterium | reverse complement strand
GAGCGCGGCGGCGCCGGCGCGATAGGCGTTGGAGTAGCTGAACAACCGATCCTCGGCGCCGCGAAAATAGCGCGGGCTGAACGGCTGCAGCGGATGGGTGACGACGATCCTCGCCGCCACCGTCTGTCCGTCCGGCGCGACGAAGGTGCGCTCGATGGTGTCGAGCAGCTCCTGCACGACCACCGACGGTGGCAGCGGTTGGTTGTCGGTGATGCGCTGGCCGACGTAGCTGATCACCAGCTGCTGGCGCGCGGCGAGCAGCGCCTCGAGGAACAGGTAGCGATCGTCATCGCGCACGGAGCGATCCCCGGGGCGCGGCTGGGCGGCGATGCGGTCGAAGCCGAGCGGCCGCCCCTGGCGCGGGAAGGCGTCGTCGTTCATGCCGAGCAGGCAGACCAGCTTGAACGGGATACTGCGCATCGGCAGCAGCTCGCAGATGGTCACGCCGCCGGAGAGGAAGCCGTGCGCGGTGGCGCCGCGCTGCAGCTCGTCGTCGAGCTGTGCCTGGACGGTCTCAAGCCGCAGCAGTTCCGCGAACCCGGCCGCCTCGGCACGCGCCGCCAGCGTCGCGAGCCCGGCGCGGATCAGCTCGTGCTGATGAGCGGTGGCCGGGCTGCGCGCGACCAACCGCTCGAGCAGGCGGCCGAGCTCGTCGCGCCAGCCGGCCGGGCTGCGCGGCGCAGCCAGGGTCGCCTGGGCGGTGAACAGCGCGTCGCAAAAGTCGGCCAGCCGCCCGAGCAGCACCGCCTCCCCGCCTTCCAGATCGTCGTAGGGCAGCGCGTCGCCGAACTGCACCAGTCCGTCGCCCGGCATGGCGTAGCCGAGCAGCAGGCGGTCGAGGCCGAAGCGCCAGGTGTTCTGATCGGCAGCCGGCTGGTCGTGGGCGGCGCGATGATCGGCGTCGATGCCCCAGCAGACGCCGGTCTCGGTGATCCAGCGGCGCACCAGCTCGAGGTCGTCGCCGGCGATGCCGAAGCGCGCCCGCACCGGATCGCGGCGCAGGACGTCCAGCACCTCCGCCGCGGTCAGGCGGCCGCGCAGCAGGCCCAGCAGGGCGGTGAAGGCCTCGGCGACCTCGTTGTCGGCGCGCACCGGGCGATCGGCAAAGCGGTACGGGATGCGCGGCCGGCCGCCGGGCGCCTCGATGCCGAACACGGCATCGACGTACGGCGCGTAGGCTTCGATCGACGGCGTCATCACCAGCACGTCGCGCGGCTCGAGCGCCGGGTCGGATTCGAAGGCCGCGGTCAGGTGATCGTGCAGGACTTCGACCTCGCGCATCGGACCATGACAGGCGTGGATGACGATCGAGCGGTCGTCGCCCGCCAGCGGCCGGCGCGCCTCGGCGGCCGGCAGGCGCAGGTGCATGATGTCCGATTGCAGCGCGGCCAACAGATCGCCCTCGCCGGGGTCTTCGTAGAGATCGGCATCGTCGTCGCGATAGGGCACTGCCTCGAGCACCTGCTGGAATTCACGCCCGAGGCGTCCGAGGCTGAGCAGCAACGGGTGCCCCTCGCCCGCCGCCAGCGTCGCCTCGCCGAGCGGGTCGTG
>JBOHWA010001051.1:0-6646 GCA_050735855.1 Binatia bacterium | reverse complement strand
GCCTTGAACAGGCGCTTGACCGTCGGCGTCAGGCGGGTGCGGTTGTACATGTCGCCGGTCTGGCGGATGGCGTCGGCCTGGGTGGGATAGGGATGGATCACGTTGGCGAGCCCGCCGAGGCCGACCTTGGCGACCATCGCCAGGCTGAGCTCGCCGATCATGTCGCCGGCGTGGCGCGCGACGATGGTGGCGCCGACGATCTGGTCGCTGCCGCGTTTGACCAGGATCTTGACGAAGCCGTCGTCCTCGCCGTCGAGGATGGCGCGATCGATCTCGCGGAAGGGGCGCAGGTAGGTGTCGACCGCCTCCCCGCGCGCCGCCGCCTCGGCCTCCGACAGCCCGACGTGCGCCACTTCCGGATCGGTGTACGTGCACCACGGCATGGTCAGCGCGCTGAGCGACTTGCGGCCGAAGAAGAGGGCGTTCTGGATGACGATGCGGGCGGCGAAGTCGGCCGCGTGGGTGAACTTCCAGCGCATGCAGACGTCGCCGGCGGCATAGATGTGCGGGTTGCTGGTCTGCAGGTGATCGTTCACCCGCACCCCGGTGGCGTCGTAGGCGACGCCGACGGTCTCGAGGCCGAGCCCCTCGACGTTCGCGGCGCGGCCGGCGCCGACCAGGATCTGGTCGACGCGCACCTCGGTCTCGACGCCGCCGACGCGGTAGCGCAGCAGCGTCTCGCCGCCGTCGCGCCGCGCGTCCAGCACGGTCGCCGACAACACCAGGCGGACCCCGTCGCGCTGCAGCGCGCGCTGGACGATCTCGGCGGCGTCGCCGTCTTCGCGCGGCAGCACCTGCGGCAGATCGTTGAACAGCGTCACCGCGCATCCCAGGCGCTGGAACGCTTGCGCCAGCTCGCAGCCGATCGGGCCGGCGCCGATGACCGCCAGATGGCGCGGCCGTTCGGTGAGCGAGAAGACCGTCTCGTTGGTCAGATAGCCGGCGGCGGCGAGCCCCTCGATCGGCGGCTCGGCGGCGCGCGCCCCAGTGGCGATGACGGCGCGCTTGAAGCGCAGGGTCTGGCCATCGACCTCGATCGTGTCGCGGCCGCTGAAGCGCGCCGCGCCGAGGTAGACGTCGACGCCCTTCTCGTCGCGGTAGCGCGCCGCCGCGTCGGCGGCGCTGATGCGCGCGCGCAGCCGCCGCATGCGCTGCATGACGGCGCCGAAGTCGACCGCGGCCGCGCCGGCGCGCACCCCGAACTCCTCCGCCTGGCGCAGCTCGCCGATCAGCCTGGCCGGGCGGATCACCGCCTTCGACGGCACGCAGCCGACGTTGAGACAGTCGCCGCCCATCAGGTGGCGCTCGATCAACGCGACGCGCGCCCCGAGCCCGGCCGCCCCGGCGGCGGTGATCAGCCCCGCGGTGCCGGCGCCGATCACCACCAGGTTGTAGCGCCCCTGCGGCTGCGGGTTGCGCCAGTCCGGCGGGTGGACGTTGGCCACCAGGGCTCGATTGAACTCGTCGTCGGGCAATACGCGCGCCTGCTCCATACGATTGGTCTTCTCACTCATTGGTTGACTCTGCCAGAGCTCAGATGCGGTCGGCCGGCCGGGGTTTCAGCCCCGGGCCGCCGCGGGATGGGGGTGTTGGAGAAGCTCGGCGGGAGCCTCGCCGTCCGCGGTGGCCCGCGCCAGCTTCATCATGCGACCACACCATTTGGATGGCATCGGGAGGGCGAGGCTCCCGCCGAGCCCGCTGGCGACGACCCCAGGCGCCCGCCTGCCCCTCGCATCGATGGTCGACAAGCGCGCGCCCGCCTGGCAACTACCCAGCCTGCATGGCCAGTACCTGGGACCCCGACCAGTACAATCGCTTTCGTACCCAGCGCCGGCAGCCGTTTCTCGATCTGATGGCGTTGCTGCGGCCGCGGGAAGGGCTGCGCGTCGTCGACCTCGGCTGCGGCACGGGCGAGACCACCCGGCTGCTGCACGACCATCTCGGCGCGCGCGAGACGCTCGGGCTGGACAGCTCCGAGACGATGCTGGCCGACAGCGCCGCCTACGCGGCGCCGGGGGTGCGCTTCGAGCGCGGCGACATCGCCGCGTTCACCGGCGGCGCATGGGACGTCGTGCTGTCGAACGCCGCGCTGCAATGGTTGCCCGATCATCCGGCACTGTTCGCCCGCGTGACCGCGGCGCTGGCGCCGGACGGCCAGCTGGCGGTGCAGATGCCGTACAACTACGATGAGCCCTCGCACACGGTCGCCGCGGCGCTGGCGCGCGAGGAGCCCTTCCGCACGGCGCTCGGCGGCTACGCCGTCGACCGCCCGGTGCAGGCGCCGGAGGCCTACGCGGCGCTGCTGTTCGCGCTCGGCTATCGCGAGCAGCGGGTGGGCATGCAGGTGTACGCGCACGTGCTGCCGTCGCCCGATGACGTCGTCGAGTGGGTGAAGGGCACGCTGCTGACCGCCTACCGGCGCCGCCTGCCGGCGGCGCTGTGGCCCGCCTTCCTGGAACAGTACCGCACCCGCCTGCTGCCCCAGCTCAATCCAGCCCAGCCGTACTTCTACCCGTTCAAGCGCCTCCTCATGTGGGCCCAGCGCTGAGGGCCACGGCCCTTCCGCCGCCGCGCGCGGTGCGGTAGGGGCACGGCGTGTGATGACGCAGCGCGAGATCATGGAAGCCGGTCCCCTGCTGACCGCCGCCGGCGGCCTGGTGCAGGCCGGGTGGGCGCGGCGGCCGCTGCGCGACGCCAACCTCGAACGCGCGGCGCCGGGGTGGCTGCGGGCGCTGCGCATCAAGCGCTGGGATTACTATGGCGTGTGGACGCCCGAGCTCTACGCGTCGGCGACCGTGTCGCACGTCGGCTACGTCGGGCTCGCCTTCGTCTACGTCGTCGACCTGCGCAGCGGCGCACAGGCGGAGGCGACGCACGTGCGCCCGCTCGGCCGCGGCTGCGAGCTGCCGCGCAACAGCGACAGCGGCGCCGTCGCCTACGACGACGGTCGCATGCACCTGTGCTTCGAGCTGGGCGACGGCGTGCGCCGCCTGCGCGCGGTGCACGCCGGCTTCGACCGCGGCCGCGGCCTGCGCATGGAGATCGAGCTCGCCGAGCCGCCGGGGCACGAGTCGATCGTCATGTGTACGCCGATGGGCCGCGACCGCTTCTTCTACAACCGCAAGGTCAACGGCCTGCGCGCCAGCGGCACGATCGCCTGGGGCGAGCGCCTGCTGCGCGCCGATCCGGCCGTCGCGCTCGGCCAGCTCGACTGGGGGCGCGGCGTGTGGCCGTATCGCACGCACTGGCTGTGGGGCAGCGCCAACGGCGTGCTCGGCGACGGGCGCGTCCTCGGGCTCAACCTCGGCGCCGGCTTCGGCGACCTGAGCGCCGGGACGGAGAACGCGCTCTTCCTCGACGGGCGGTTGCACAAGCTCGGGGAGGTGCGCTTCGACTGCGACCGGCGCGACTACACGCGCCAATGGCACCTCGCCGACGACGCCGGCCGCCTCGATCTCGATCTGTGCGTCGACGCCGAGCGCGTCACCAGGAAGAACCTCGGCCTGCTGCGCACCGAGGTGCACCAGTGCTTCGGCCGCTACCACGGCACGCTGGTCGCCGACGACGGCGAGCGCCTCACCATCGAGAACCTGCCGGGCTTCGCGGAAGAACACTGGGCCCGCTGGTAGCCGTCGCCGCGCCCGTCGACTGGTAGCGCGGGCCTCCGTGCCCGTCTGGCGCGCGCCAGCGCGCCAGCAGCTGGGGAGCACCGCGCCGCGCTGCTGGACTCCGCGGACGGAGTCCAGACGGGCACGGAAGCCCGCGCTACCGCCAGAGCGAGGCGGGTCGCTTGTCCCGTTGGCGCCCGCCGGTTACCGTCGGCCTCCGCCATCAGGAGGAACACATCGTGACAACCCGACCCTTCAAAGTACTCGGCGTGCAACAGATCGCCGTCGGCGGTCCGAGCAAGGCGTCGCTGCGCCGCTTGTGGATCGACACGCTCGGCCTGACCCAGACCGGAACGTTCCGCAGCGAAGCGGAGAACGTCGACGAGGACATCGCCGTCGCCGGTGCGGGGCCGCTCAAGGTCGAGGTCGACCTCATGCAGCCGCTCGACGCCGACAAGAAGCCGAAGGTGCATGAGCCGCCGCTCAACCACATCGGCCTGTGGATCGACGACCTGCATGCGGCGGTCGACTGGCTGACGACGGCCGGTGTGCGCTTCGCTCCCGGTGGCGTGCGCAAGGGCGCGGCCGGCTACGACGTCTGCTTCATCCACCCGAAGGGCAACGAGACCGCCCCGATCGGCGGCGAAGGCGTCCTGATCGAGCTCGTCCAGGCGCCGCCGGACGTGATCCGCGCCTTCGAGCGTCTGGCCGCGGGATAGACGGCAGCGCTCACCAATCGGGTTGACAGCCGTGCGGCGGCGGGGCTATGCCGGCCTCGTTCGCTGAGGGCTCGGTTCATCGCCGGAGACTGCGAGACGAGCCGCGGGTGGGGGGGTGGCGGCTGAGCCTACCTACCGAGTCCGCTTCGCTTCGACATGCGGCCGGGCGCAGCGGGCTCCCATCATAGGAAGGGGGGGTCCTATGACCATCAGCGCTCGAGTGACGAGCCACGCGCGTCTGGGCAGGACGATCGCGTTGGCGCTGTTCGCCATACTCGCTGCCTGGCTCTCGGCACCGCGGGTCGCGGCTGGAGTGCAGATCGACTGCGACGCGACCACCGACTTCTGCACCGGCGATCCCTGTGTCACCCAGGATCTGCTCGAGATCACGGTGGCGTCGTGCACGCTGGACTTCGGCGCCGTCGACCTGGTGATCGGCAAACCGATCGAGGTGCCGAACAACGGGACGTTGTCGCTCACCGCCGAGACGATCGAGGTGCGCCGCCCGATCAAGGGCCTGCACCTGAAGTCGGCCGCTGGCGACGGCGCCGACGTCACGCTGACGTCCACCGTCGGCGACATCCTGGTCAAGGGCCGCATCGACGTCTCCGGCAAATTGAGCACTGGCACGATCCTGGTCGACTCGGCGGCAGATGTCATCCTGCAGAACAAGCTGCGCTCGCAGGCGCGCCGCAAAGGCGCCGTGGCCACCGGTGGCACCGTGACCGTCCAGGCCGATGGCGCGGTCAGCTCGACGAAGAAGGGGCTGATCGACGTGCGCGGCAAGAAGAACACCACCGGCGGCGGCGTGGTGAACCTCACGGCACAGAGCGGGATGACGCTCGCGGCGATCATCGACGGGCGCGGTGATCCGGGCGGCGCGATCAACCTCTTGTGCCCGAGCTGCGATGTCACAGCCGATAAGGCGCTGCGCGTCGAGGGCTGGACCGAGGGCGGCGGCGGCGTGGTGACCGGCACGGCCGCGTCGCTCACCCTGCGCGCGGTCAATGCCACCGGCGCCGCACCCGGAACCGGCGGCACGGTCTCCCTGGCGGCGGGTACGGTCGACGTGCGCAAGATCAAGGCCAAGGGGCGCGGGGTGCCTGGTGGCACCGTCGGGATCGTTGCCGGCACCGCGGCGATCGTGCAGTCGGTGCTGGTCAGCGGTACCAGCGGTGGCTCGGTGGACATTGCCTCGACCACTGGTTCGGTTGCGGTCGAAAAGGTCGACGGACGCGGCAAGGGCGGGGCGGGTGCGACGGTCACCATCGACGCGGCGACGGACGCGGTGGTCGAGAAGCGGGTGGACGTCCGCGGCGCCCCTGGCGGTGAGTTCCGCATCTCGGCGGGCGGCAACGTCGAGCTCGGGTCGAGCGGGGGCAGTAAGTTCCGCGCCACGCCCGACGGCATCATCGAGGGTCTGGCTGGAGGCGACCTCACCGCGATCGGCAAGTTCGAAGCGGGGGCCAGCGGCTGCATCGGGCTGTCGGCCACCGGCGTGCTGGACACGTCGCTGGCGACCTTCGACGTCGCCCTGAGCGCCAGCTGCCCATGAGGTGAGGCGGCGCGCGATCGAGCGGAGTGTCTCAGCGGCGGAAGGTGCACCGACCACGCGGTGCGCCTTCCGCCGGCTTGGCCCAAAAAGGAGAAAAGCCGACCACGGATTGCGCGGATTGACGGATTTCGCGGAGGGAACCCTGCGAGACGCCGTGTCATCGGCTCGTCACCGCGCAAGCCGCGCTTCCGCCCGTGCTCACCCGGGCCCGTCGCGGCGCTCAGCGGTAGCGGACGGCGCGCAGCACCAGCAGGCCACCGGCGGCGAGCAGCGCGGCGCCCGGTACCCAGAAGGTCGACGGCAGGCCGACGTGCACCGCCAGCCAGCCGCCGGCCAGCGGGCCGATGACGTTGCCGATCATCATCGCCGTCGAGCCCAGGCTGGCGGCGCGGCCGCGCGTGCCGGGTGGCGTGTGGGCGTGCATCCACTCGAAGGCGAGCGGCACGAAGCCGGCCATCGCCAGGCCGGAGACGGCCCGCAGCCCGAACAACAGCGGCAGATCGCGGCCGGCGCCGATCGCGATGTTGGCGGCGCCGGTGAGCAGCAGCGACAGGGTCAGCATCGGCAGCAGGCCGGCGCGCTGGCCGCCGCGCGCCCAGACCGTGGCGGCGAGGGTGGCGGGTAGCCCGGCGGCCAGCATCATCATGCCGGTGGTCGAGCCGACCGCCTCGCGCGCCACGCCGAGCTGCTCGACGAACAGCGCCATGGTCGGCCACGAGCACATGATCGCCGCCTGGAAGAGCACCAGCAGGACGAGAATACCG
>JBOHWA010001050.1:0-4772 GCA_050735855.1 Binatia bacterium | reverse complement strand
CTGCTCGGCGGCGGCGCGGCTGATCGCGGCGAGGCGCAGGCCGTTGACGCCGTGGCGCGGATCGAAGCGGGCGATGCGCGCCAGGCCGCTGTCGATCACCGCGGTGACGCCGTCGATAGTCAGCGAGGTCTCCGCCACGTTGGTCGCCAGCACCACCTTGCGCTGTGCGGCGCGGCGCAACACACGCTGCTGCGCGTCGAGCGGCAGATCACCGTGCAGCGGCAGCACCAACAGCCGGTGTGCAGCGGCGAGCGGTTCGATCGCCTGTACCGCGCGGCGGATCTCGGCCGCGCCGGGCAGGAAGACCAGCACGTCGCCGGTATCGTCGCCGTCCGCCAGCACCTGCCGCAGTGCCGCAACGATGCGCCCGGCGAGCGGCCGGTCGTCCGCCGCCGCCGCGTGCTCGATCGCCACCGGATACGCGCGGCCCTCGGAGGTCAGCACGGCACAGCCCGGCAGATAGGTCGCCAGCGCGTCAGTCTCCAGCGTCGCCGACATCACCACCAACTTGAGGTCGGGCCGCACCGTCGCTTGCAGCTCGCGCGCCAGCGCCAGCGCCACGTCGCCGTGCAGGTGGCGCTCGTGGAACTCGTCCAGCACCAGCACGCCGACCTGTTCGAGGAACGGATCGCGCGTCAGCTGCCGGCCGAGCACGCCTTCGGTGAGAAACCACAGCCGCGTGGCAGCGCCGCCGCGCTGTTCGAAGCGCACGCGGTAGCCCACCTCACCGCCAACCGTCCCACCGCGCGCCGCAGCGACGAACTCCGCCGCCGCGCGCGCCGCGATACGCCGCGGCTCGAGCACCACGACCTGCTTGTCACCCGCGAGGCCAGCGTCGAGCAACGCCCCGGGCACACGCGTCGTCTTCCCCGCCCCCGGCGCCGCCCGCAACACGACGCGATTGGTGGCGCGCAACGCGGCGGCGATCTCGGGCAGCAGCGGATCGATCGGCAGACGCACGCGGCAATGCTGCCAAATTGCGCGCCGGCGAGCTACGCGACGGAGAAGACTCACCGCGGAGGCGCGGAGGGGCGGAGATCGTCTGGTCGCAATGCTGAGCCTGGATCTCGCCGCAAGGTCTCGTTGTCCTGGTCCCCGTCCGCGAGCGATGCGCCGCGCGCCAGCGAGCCCCTCTCCGTGTCTCCGTGTCTCCGTGTCTCCGCGTCTCCGTGTCTCCGCGTCTCCGCGTCTCCGCGGTGAAGTCTTAGTTCTTCGGTTTTCCCAATCTCCATGCGACTATGTGTCGATTCGAAGGGAGATCGAATGGCAGGCGACATGCTGATCACCGATCCGCTCAACGCCCAGCCGCGTGTCTGGGGTGAACCCGGGGAGATCGCGCCCGACGTCTTCATCCATCCGGCGTTCGTCAACAGCTTCGCGCTGCGCACGCCGGAGGGGTTGGTGCTGATCGATCCGGGTTTCGGCCACGCCTCGGGGTCGCTGCGCGACGCGGTGCGCGCCTGGAGCGACGCGCCGCTGCACACGGCGGTGTACACGCACGGGCACGTCGACCACGCCTTCGGCTTGCGCGCCTTCCTCGCCGCGGGCGAGACGCCGCAGATCATCGCGCAGGAGAACTGTCTCGGGCGCTTCCGCCGCTATGCGATGACCAACGGCTGGAACGCGCGCATCAACCAGCGCCAGTTCAGTCTGCCCGAGCCCTTCTTCCCGCACCACTTCGACTGGCCGACGCTGACCTTCCGCGACGCGCTCAGCCAGCGGCTCGGCGACCTCGACGTGCACTATCGCGCCGCCAAGGGCGAGACCGACGACGCCTGTTGGGTGTGGGTGCCGAAGCACCGCTACCTGTTCACCGGCGACCTGATCATCTGGCAGGCGCCGAACTGCGGCAACCCGCAGAAGGTGCAGCGCTACCCGGCCGAATGGGCCGATGCGCTCGAGGCCATGGCCGGGCTCGAGGCCGAGTGGCTCTTCCCCGGCCACGGCATGGTGATCCAGGGCCGCGCCGCGGTGCGCCAGGTGCTGACCGAGACGGCGCGCTATCTGCGCGTCATCATCGAGCAGGTGCTCGAGCGCATGAACGCCGGGCAGACGCCGGAGGAGATCTTCCATGGCGTCGAGCCCGACGCCGAGCTGGCCACGCGTCCCTATCTGCAGCCCAACTACGACCATCCCAAGTTCATCGTCCGCAACCTGCTGCGCCTGTGGGGCGGCTGGTGGAACGGCAACGCCGCCGACCTCCTGCCGGCGACCTGGGCCGCGCAGGCGAGCGAGATCGCCGCGCTCGCCGGCGGGGTCGATGCCGTCGTGGCGCGCGGCCGCACCCAGCTCACCGCCGGCCAGACCGTCCTCGCCGCGCACTGCGCCGAGTGGGCGACGCGCGCCGAGCCCGGCCACCGCGCCGCGCAGGAGCTCAAGCGCGACGTCTACCGCCAGCGCCTGCTCGAGGAGAACTCGCTGATGGCGCAGGGCATCTACCGCGCCGCGATGAACGACGCGAAGGCCGCGCTGAGCGAAGAGCAGGATCAGCCGCAGCGCTCGAAGGCCCTGGTGATGGGCTGGAAGGAGTAGCGTCGCCGTTCGGCGTTGCACGTCTGGCTCTGAGAGAAGGACTCAACGCGAAGACGCGGAGGGCGCAGAGGAGAGCCGGCCCCTTCTGCCTGCTTCGCGTCTCCGCGTCTTCGCGTTGAATCTTCGTCTCCGATAGGGTGGCGCCCGGAGCGAAAGGAAGGCGCGCATGAGGATTCAGGCTGCCGTCTGTTGGGAAGCGCAGCAACCGCTCGTCGTCGAGACAATCGATCTCGAGGGGCCGAAGGCGGGCGAGTGTCTGGTGCGGCTCGTCGCCACCGGCGTCTGTCACACCGACGCGTACACCATGAGCGGCCGCGATCCGTCCGGCTTGTTTCCCAGCGTGCTCGGCCACGAGGGTGCCGGTGTGGTCGAGGAGGTCGGGCCGGGCGTGACCTCGCTCAATCTCGGCGATCACGTCATCCCGCTGTACATCCCCGAGTGTCGCAACTGTAAGTTCTGTCTCAGCGGCAAGACCAACCTGTGCAGCGCGCTGCTGGCGACGCAGGGCAAGGGGCTGATGCCGGACGGCACCAGCCGTCTGTCGCACAAGGGCAAGCCGCTGCACCACTACATGGGCACGTCGACCTTCGCGCAGTACACCGTGGTGCCCGAGATCGCGCTGGCCAAGATCCGGCCCGATGCGCCGCTCGAGAAGGTCTGCCTGCTCGGCTGCGGCATCACCACCGGCATCGGCGCGGTGTTGAACACCGCCAAAGTGCACCCCGGCGCGACGGTAGCGGTCTTCGGTCTGGGCGGCATCGGCGTCTCGGTGGTGCAAGGGGCGGCAATGGCCGGCGCCGGGCGCATCATCGGCGTCGACATGAACCCGAAGAAGTTCGAGCTGGCGCGGCAGTTCGGCGCGACCGACTTCGTCAACCCGAAGGATACGCCGAACCTGCCGGAGGCCCTGGTCGAGCTGACCGACGGAGGCGTCGACTTCGCCTTCGAGTGCATCGGCAACGTCGACGTGATGAACCAGGCGCTGATGAGCTGCCACAAGGGCTGGGGCCAGTGCATCATCATCGGCGTCGCCGGCGCCGGCGAGGAAATCCACGTCCGCCCGTTCCTGCTGGTCACCGGCCGCCAGTGGCGCGGCACCGCCTTCGGCGGCACGCGCGGCCGCACGCAGGTGCCGCAGTACGTCGACTGGTCGATGAGCGGCCGCCTGAAGATCGACGACTACATCACCCATACGATGCCGCTGGAGCGCATCAACGAGGCGTTCGAGTTGATGCATCGGGGGGAGAGCATTCGGAGTGTGGTGCGGTTCTGACGTCTGAGCTTGATCAATTTCTACCCGGGCACGGGCAGGGGCACGGGAACGGGTCGAGCTTGATCCGTTGTGATTCCTGAGGTTGGGGAACCGGGGTCGGCGCGATTGATGACAGCAGCGCACGCACCGCCGGGAGCGCGGGCGGCCCGCCCGCTCCTGATGCTACGCGGAGCGACGGCAACGTCCTCCGCTCACCCCGGCTCGAACCGGTAGCCAACGCCGCGCACCGTCAAGAAGTAGCGCGGCCGATCCGGATCCGGCTCGAACTTGCTGCGCAGGCGGCCGACGAAGTTGTCGATGGTGCGCTGGCTCAGGTAGTCGGTGTGCCAGACCTCGCTCAGCAGGGTGTCGCGGGTCAGGGCGCGCTCGGGGTTCTGGACGAAGTAGGCGAGCAGGGCGAACTCGCGCGCCGTCATCGACACCGGCGCGCCGGCGCGGCGCGCCTGGTGGCGGTCGAGATCGACGGCGACGTCGCCGAACT
This sequence comes from Binatia bacterium, assembly GCA_050735855.1. Taxonomy (GTDB): domain Bacteria; phylum Desulfobacterota; class Binatia; order HRBIN30; family CADEER01; genus JBOHWA01. The sequence goes on along the minus strand of JBOHWA010001050.1, from coordinate 486 downwards.
CGAGCACCGACGCGCCGCCCGCGCTGCGCAGGCGCTGGCGACGCAGCGAGGCGTTGATGCGCGCCCGCAGCTCGGCGAGGTTGAAGGGCTTGCTGATGTAGTCGTCGGCGCCGAGCTGCAGGCCGAGCACCTTGTCGGCGTCGTCGCCGCGCGCGGTGAGGATCAACACCGGCACGTCGGCATCGACCTGGCGCAGGCGGCGCAACACCTCGAGCCCGTTGACCCCGGGCAACATGATGTCGAGCACGATGAGATCGGGCGCCTCGTCGACCGCCAGGCGCAGGCCGGCCTCGCCGTCGCCGGCGGTCAGCACCTGATAGCCCTCGAGCGCCAGGTTGAGCTCGAGCCCGGCGACGATGGACGGATCGTCTTCGATCAACAGAACGCGTTCACTGGGCATACGAGTTCGGTGGCCAGCGAATCTTCACCACAAGACACTGAAGAAGACAAAGAAAGATTCACCGCGGAGACGCGGAGGACGCGGAG
>JBOHWA010001049.1:0-2682 GCA_050735855.1 Binatia bacterium | reverse complement strand
GCGCTGCCGCGCCGGTTCGGTCCGGCCAGGGCGCGCGCCTGCCGGCGCGCCTCCAGGGTTTCGACTCGGGCCGCCATCGGGATCCTCCTCACGTCAGGCGGCCCGCGCCGCCGCGAACGTCTCGGCCAGCGAGTAGCGCGGAGCGAAGTCGGTCGCCGCCTGAAAGGCCCGGCCATCGAGCGTGCACTGGTACTTGGCGAAGTCGATGGCGCGCGGTGGGAACGGGAACATGCCCCAGCGGAAGAGCTGCTGGATGAGCGGCCGCACCGCCGCCTCGGGCAGCGGCAGCGGCGTGCGCCCGACGGCGCGGATGGCGACGTGCAACGGCACGGCGCCCGGCCCGACGACGTTGAACACGCCGCGGGTGCGCTGCTCGAGGGCGCGCACGATGGCCTCGGCCATGTCGTCCTCGTGCAGGAACTGCATCATCGGGTTGAAGCCCATCACCGTCGGGACGCGATCGCGGGCGAAGTAGCGGATCACCGAGGTGCGGACATGGGTCCCGAGCACGGGCACCGGCCGCAGGATGGTGATGGCGACGTCGGGAAAGCGCCACAGATAGGCGCTGGCGAGCATGTCCATCTCGGCCAGGTCGCGCATCTCCGGGTAGGTGCGGCTGGAGTTCAGCGGGAACGTCTCGTCCATGTAGTACGGGTTCTCGGGCAGCGCCCCGTACACGTACGAGCTCGACACGATGACGATCTGCTGCGCGCCGTGCGCCATGGCGAACTCGATCAGGCGCTTGGTGCCGTTGACGTTCACCTCGTGGCGCAGCGCCGGGTGGGAGCTGAAATGGCGCACCGAGGCGAGGTGGACGATGGCGTCGGGCCGCTCGCGGCGGATGACGTCCTCGAACTTGCGCTTGCGGACGTCGGCGAGGGCCATGGTGACGCCGCGCGGGCGCCCTTCCCACGGCGTGCGGTCGACGCCGACCACCTGGTAGCCCTGCGGGCGTTCGACCAGGCGGCGCGCGACGATCTGCGCCTGCCCGCCGCCGATGCCGGTGATGAGGATCTTTTCCACGACGACAAAAGGTCTACTGCATTGCGAACCGGATGGAAACGTTGGCGACACAGATCGCACCGCCGGCAGGGCGAGGTCGCCCCGAGCCTCCTCGGCCGCCTGGGGCACTGCTCGGCGGCAGCCTCGCCCTCCCTCGGATGACCGGCCGGGCGCCGCCGGGGTATCCGCTTTTGTACCGCTGCGCCGCGGCCGGCGGGGCGGAGGCACGCTGCCGGCGGGGGCGCGCCGCTGGCACGGCGGTTGCGTCACCCTCCGTGCGGTGACGATGGCGGGACGACGGACGGCGATGGCACGACAGAATCAGGGCGGCGGGCAGGAGGGGGCGCTGTTCGAGCAGCTGATCCACGATCTGCGCAATCCGCTCGGCGTCGTGGCCTATTTTGCCGAGGCGCTGCCCACGGCGCCGGAGGCGGAACGCGCCGAGCTCTGCGAGCGCCTGCAGGTGAACGCCCAGCGGCTCCTGCACGTGTTGGAGGAGTTTGCACTGCTCGCCGATCTGCGCCGCGGACAGGCCCGCGCCGTGGTGGCCGAATGGCCCGGCGACGCGCTGCTGCACGAGTTGGTGGTCGAGATCGAGACCATGGAGCGCTGCCCCGGCGGCGTGCGGCTGGATCTGCAGCCGGTGGCGCTGCGCGGCGGGCGCGAGCATCTCGCCTGCGCCCTGCGCGCCCTGGTGCGCGAGTCGGTGCGCTCAGCCAGCGGCGAGCGCGGGGTGTCGCTGCACCTCGGCCGCGGCGCGGCGGGGGCGCTGGTTGAAGTCCACGTGCCGCTGCGCCTCGACGCCGGCAGCGGCATCGCCGCCGCGCTCGACGAGCACACGTTGGCGCTCGAATTGGTGCACGGCGTCGCGGCGCTCTATGGCGGCTCTCTGACCATCGAGCAACCGCCGGGCGAGGCGGTGCTGCGGTTGGTCCTGCCGCTGCGTTAGAGGCTGGCGCGCACCGCGGTTGCTGGTGCCGGGTCGGCGTAGCCGTAGGTGCGCTGCAGGATGCGGCGCACGCGGGCGAGGAACTCGCCGCGGTCGAAGGGCTTGGCCAGGTAGTCGTCGGTGCCGGCCAGGAAGCCGCGGGTGCGGTCCGAGGCTTCGTCGAGCGCGGTGAGCATCAGGATCGGGATCGGCCGCGTCGCCTCGGCCTGGCGCAGCGCGCTGCAGACGGCAAAGCCGTCCATCTCGGGCATCATGATGTCGAGCAGGATGATGTCGGGCGGGTGGGCCGTCGCCCGCTGCAGGGCCTCGGCGCCGTTGCACACCGCCTCGACGTCGATCGGCATGCCGCTGCGCTGCAGGAAGATCGACATCAGGTGGCGAAAATCGCGCTCGTCGTCGATCACCAGGGCGCGAAAGCGCCGCAAGCCATAGTCCCGGCCAGGGGTCTGCTCAGTCATCTGTAGAGTGTGCAGGCCACGCAAGGGATATGCCAGCAGCATCTCAGCCGTGCGGTCAGGCAGGATCGTAGCGGCGGTGTGACGACGAGCCGACGGCCTTGGCTGCTTCGCTCTTCGCGTACCGGGGAGAACGTTGTGCATTGTGCGGTGTGCGTTCGGGGGGAGGCGGGGAACGCGGAACGGGCTTTGCCCAAGAAAGCAAAAGGCAACAACGGATTACGCGGATTGAACGGATTTCTGAGCCCTTCTCCGTGAAATCCGCTCAATCCGCGT
>JBOHWA010001048.1:0-5020 GCA_050735855.1 Binatia bacterium | reverse complement strand
GGCGCCCTCCCGGGGGCTCGATCCCCGCCGCCGTGCTTCTCGCACACACGGCGCCGACGGAGCGGCGTCCTCCAACTACGCGTCGGTGTCGAGGAGCGCGGCCAGCTTGGTGCGCTGGTAGGACGCGTCGCCGAACAGCAGTTGGTTGTGCTGTTGGCGTTTGAAGTAGAGGTGGACGTCGCATTCCCAGGTGAAGCCGATGCCGCCGTGTAGCTGCACCGAGCGGCCGGAGGCGAAGGCGGCCATGTCGGCGGCGCTGGCCTTGGCCATGCGGGCGAAGCGCTCGGCCTGGTCTGGCTCGCGGTCGATCGCGCAGGCGGCGTTGTAGACCAGCGAGCGCGCCTGATCGATCGCCAGCATCATGTTGACCAGCGGGTGCTTGACCGCCTGGAAGAACCCGAGCGGGTGGTCGAACTGCCGGCGCACCTGGGCGTAGGCGGTGGTGGTCTGCAACTGCCACTCGCCGGCGCCGCACATGTCGGCGGCGGCGATGGTCAGCAGCGCCGGCCAGGCACGGGCGAGGGCGCGCTCGCCGTCGCCCGGCGGCGCGACGACGGCGTCCGCAGACAGGCGAGTCTGACGCAAGTCGACGCGCGCCTGGTCGCGGGTCAGGTCGACGATGTGGTCGGCGTGCACCCTGACGCCCGGTGCGTCCGCGGCGACCACGTACAGACCGACACCCGCCGCCGCGCGCGCCGCCACGACGAAGGCGCCGACCTTGCGTGCATCCTGGACGAAGTACGCCGTGCCGTTCAGCTCGACCCCACCGCCGCTCGCCTGCGCCGTGACGCCGGTGTCAGCCGGCTCCCACGAGCCGTCCGCGTCGGTGATCGCCAGCGCCACCGCCTGTCCCGCCGCGATGCGCCCCAGCGCGGCCGCACCGGCCGGCGTCTCGCGCAGCACGCAGGTGGCGTAGAGCGTGGTCAGCAGCGGCGAGACCAGCGCGACGCGGCCGGCCTCCTCGGCCAGCGCCGCGACGGCGACCATCGGCATGCCGGCGCCGCCCGCCGCCTCGGGCACCGCCAGGCTCGTCCAACCGAGCTCGACCATCTGCTGCCACAGCCGCTCATCGTAACGCGCCGGCGGCACCTCGCTCTCGTAGGCCTCGCGATGATCGCGCGCCACCAGACGGCGTAGCGTCTCGATGCCCGCGTTCTCGCCGAGAAACTTGCGCGCCGAATCGCGCAACATCTGCTCGTCCTCGTTGAAGCCGAAGTTTCTGGGCTGGGTCATTGGGGCCTCGATGGGGGAAGATGCGGGATCGGTGACCAGTGGGGGATGCTGTCCCATGGGCCGTTCGCCACGTGCCACTGCACACCGATCACTCGTTACGGATCACGTCCTTCACCGGTCACTGGTCACCGGGCTTTGCCCAAGAACTCAGAAAACCAACAACGGATTACGCAGATTGAACGGATTTGACGGAGTAGGGCTCAGAAATCCGCTCAATCCGCGCAATCCGTTGTTGCCTTCTGCTTTCTTGGGCAATGCCGGGTCACCGGTCACGTCTCGCTCATTTCGTCTTCGCCAACCCCAGGACGCGCTCGCCGAGAATGTTGCGTTGGATCTCGCTGGTGCCGGCGGCGATGGTGATGCCGTAGGAGTTCAGGTAGGCGAGCGGCCATTCGGCCCCGTCGGGGGCGCGCGCGTCGCCCAGGTAGAGCGACGCGTGGGCGCCCTCGACCTCCAGCGCCGCGGCGGCGAGGTCCTGATTGAGCTCGCTGAGCAGCAGCTTGGAGGACAGCGGCAGGCGCATCGGGTGGTCGGTGAGCGCGGCGACGCGGGCGCGGCGGAAGGTCTGCCGGAAGCCCTCGACGCGCACCGCCAGCTGGATCAGGCGGTCGCGCAGGACCGGGTCGTCCCAGGCGCGCCGGCCGTTGCGCTTCATCTTCTTGGCCAATTCGATCAGCGCCGCCAGCCGCTCCTCGATCGAGCCGCCGCCACCGCCGCCGGCGCCCTCGGCGGCGCCGCGCTCGTGCGTCAACGTCGTCATCGCCACCTGCCAGCCCTTGCCGACCTCGTCGACGCGCAGCGTGTCGGGGATCGTCACGTCCTCGAACAGGACTTCGTTGAAGCCGGCCTGGCCGGTGATCTTGATCAGCGGCCGCACCGTCACCCCCGGCGCGCCGGCGATCGGCGCGATGAAGTAGGTCAGGCCGGCATACTTGTCGGCGCTGCTGCTGCGCGCCAGCAGGATCATCCAGCTGGCGAAGCTGGCGAGGCTGGTCCACACCTTGTGGCCGTTGATGATCCAGTGGTCGCCGTCGCGTACCGCCGAGGCCTGTACGCTGGCCAGATCGCTGCCGGCGTTGGGCTCCGAAAAGCCCTGGCACCAGATCTCGTCGGCGGCGAACAACGGCGGCAGATAGCGCCGCTTCTGCTCCTCGGTGCCGTGATGCAGGAGGGTCGGCGCCGCCATGCTGAGGCCGATGACGTTGATGAGGTAGGGCGTGCCGGCGGCCGACATCTCGTAGCTGGCGATGCGCTGGCAGCCGCTGTGCCCGCCGCCGCCGTATTCCTTCGGGTAGTCACACGCCACCAGCCCGGCTTCGTAGCAGGCCTTCTGCCAGGCGCTCAGGTAGACGCGCTGCACCTCGCTCGCCACCTCGATGGCGTGCTCGGGCAGACGCATCGGCGGCGGCGGCGGTTTGTGCTCCGCCAGCCAGCGCTTGCAGTGGGCGCGAAACTCGGCCTGCTCGGGGGTGTCTTTGCGCTCCATGACTCTCCTCGCGGGAACCGGGAGAGTCATACCAAGGCAAGGGAGTTTGGAAAGAGGAGCGCCGCCAGATTCAGATGGCTCAGTTTCGATCCCAGCCCTAGCCCTTGCCCTGGAAGAAATGCACCCGAATCAAGTCGTCGAGCTTGATCGATCTCGTTCAGGGCAAGGGCTAGGGCAAGGGCTAGGGCTGGGGCTAGGATCGAGACTGATCCATTTCACCTCGTGGAGCTGGAGCATCCGTTTGCCGGCGGCGCATCACTCTGCGCTATGCTCAATGGGATGGCGCCGTTCTCGATCTCCGATGTCGCCGCGCGAGACACCCCGGAGGTGCGCGCCGCGCTCGACCAGCTGGTCATCCGGCGCGCGCGACTCCTGCTCATGCTCGGCTTCGCGGCGACCGTGGCGTTCGCCGCCGTCAACCATCTGGCGTCGGCGGCGGCGCCATTGTGGACCGACATGATGAACGGCGCCATCGTCGGGCTGCTGGCGATCGCGCTCGGGCTGGGCAAGCTGCCGGCCGTGCGGCGACACACGATCGCCGTGACGGTGCTGCTGGTCGGGCTGGGCTGTGCGGTGCGCGCCTGGGCTGGCGTCTGGCACGGCGACGTGGCGCCGACCGCGATCATCCTGGCGGTGCTGGCGATGACCAACGCGGCCATCTTGCCGTGGGGCTTCTGGCCCCAGTTGGCGGTCGCCGTCATGGCCGGCCTGGCGACGGCGGCCAACTCCTACCTGGTCACCGGCGGCTTCGGCCCGCCGCCCGGGCATGCGTCGGCGTCGGTCGCGCTGGGCCTCGCCGGCTCGGTGATCCTGGCGATCGAGATGCGCCGCCACCATCTGCAGCTGTTCGTCGACAACTTCAAGCGACAGCAGGCCGAGGCGGCGCTGGCGCGCCTCAATGCCGAGCTCGAGGGGCGGGTCGAGCAACGCACGGCCGAGCTCGCCGCCGCGACGCGCAACCTCGAGCGCGAGGCGCAGGAACGCCGGCAGGCCGAGCGCGAGCTGCGCGAGAGCCAGCGCCGTCTGCAGGCGGTGCTCGACCATGCCGACGTCGCCATCTACCTGCGCGATCTCGAGGGGCGCTACATCGTCGTCAACCGCTACTTTCTGGCGCTGGCCGGGCGCTCGCTGGACGAGGTCATCGGCCACACCATGGAAGAGGTTCTACCGCTCGACGTCGTCGCCGCGCTGCGCGCACACGACGCCCTGGTGCTCGCCACGCCGCACTCCGTGCAGATCGAGGAGAGCATCCCGCAGGTCGACGGCTGGCACACCTTCGTCTCGGTCAAGTTCGCCTGGCTCGACGGCGCCGGCACGCCGGTCGGCATCTGGGGCCTCTCGACCGACATCACCGATCGCAAACACGCCGAACAGGCGGCGCGCGAACACCAGGCCGAGCTCGCCCACGTGCTGCGGCTCAGCACCATGGGCGAGATGGCGTCGGGCCTGGCGCACGAGATCAACCAGCCGCTCGGCGCCATCGCCAACTTCGCGCAGGGGTGCGTGCGGCGGCTGCGCGCCGGGGCGATGGACAACGCCAGCCTGCTGCCGATCATCGAACAGATCAGCGCCGAGGCGTTGCGCGCCGGCGAGGTCATCCGCCGCCTGCGCGACGTGGTGCGCAAGGACGGGCCGCACCAGGCGCCGGCGGACGTCAACCATCTGGTGCGCGAGTCGCTGCGCCTGATCGAATCCGAGGCGCAGGAACGCGGCGTCGCCATCCGCCTCGAGCTCGGCGCGGCGCTGCCGGTCGTGCCGTGCAACGACATCCAGGTCGAACAGGTGCTGCTCAACTTGCTGCTCAACGGGGTCGAGGCCGTCGAGGCCACCGGCGGCCCCGTGCGCGAAGTGGTGGTGACCACCGCGGCGACTCCCGACGGTGTGCAGGTCGCCGTCTGCGACAGCGGCGCGGGCATCCCCGCCCCACCCGCCGATGTCTTCGAGCCGTTCTACAGCACCAAGGCCGAGGGCCTCGGCATGGGCCTGTCGATCAGCCGCTCGATCATCGAGGCGCACGGCGGCCGCATCTGGGCGGCCCGCAATGCGGAACGCGGCAGCACGTTCCGCTTCACGCTGCCGGGGGCGGTGGGCGAAGATGCACGCAGCGCGCTTGTCGACCACAGCCAAGAGGGCGCGGCGACGAAATGAGAGTGGCTCAGGGTCGACCTAGCCCTGATGAGACAAAAGACTTCAACGCGAAGACGCGAAGACGCGAAGTGTTACCGAGGAGTCTGCACCCGGCCGGCTCTTTCCCAATCCGCATCCGCGATGTGGTTCCGGGAACGCTCGCTCCACAGCTGA
>JBOHWA010001047.1:0-6314 GCA_050735855.1 Binatia bacterium | reverse complement strand
GCACCGGGATGCCCAACGCGGTGGCGCGCGCCACGCCGACGTTGATGGGATCGCCCCGGCAGACGCCGATGAGGCGCAGCGGGCAGCGGTCGAGCACCTCGTCGTGCGCCAGATCGGCTTCGATGATCAGCACGTCGGCACCGATCGACTCGATGCGGGTGGCGAACTCCGCCCCGTCGAAGTAGATCGTCTGCTTCTGCCGCCAGTCCTCGTGCACCACCTCCATGTGGCGCGCCAGCCGGCGCAGGGCGTCGTCCGTGAACGACGCCGTGACCAACGCCTTCACGGCTTCCTCGCCCGCTCCGCCCGCAGCAGCACGTGTACGAGGTTGATGATGTGTGGTCGCAGGCGGGCGCGCAGGGCCGGCGTCCGCACGCTGCCGCCCAGCAGGCTGCCGAACTGCTGGCTGTCGAGCATGAAGAGGAGCATCACCGAGTGGACCGTCAGCATGAAGATCGGGGCGTCCATCTGGTCGACCTTACTCAGATCCTGAGTCAGGTTGGCAAAACGCTCCCAGGCGGGCAGCAGGATGTCGCGCTCGATCGCGCTGGTGCCTTCGGTCGACTCCAACAGGCGGCGCACCAACAGCTTCGGGATGTTGGGCTGGTCGGCGAAGAAGTCGAACAGGAGTCCCACCGAATCGTCGACGACCTGGCGGTGCGCCGGTCGTTCGGCCGAGGCCTCGGGGATCGAGCCGTGCACCAACTCGACGATGCGGTCGTAGATGTTCTCGAACACCGCGACGTACAGGGTCTCCTTCGACTCCCAATGGTAATGGAGGCTGGAGATGTTGACCCCCGCCGCGGCCGCGATCTCGCGCGTCGACGCCCCCTCAAAACCCTTCGCCGCAAATACCTCCTCGGCGGCGGTCAAAATGCGCGCCTTGGTCGACGACGGCGCCTCTCGCGCCTTGTTGAGTGCAGAGCTGGGCAGGGGGTACTCCTGGACAACACGCTTTAATCAATTGACCGAGCCGGTGTACGGAAGGGGCCTTTCGCTGTCAAGCAAAGCGCCGCTCGGCGCCCATCCACGCAGGCGGGGAAAGGAAAATTGACAACCTGTCAGCGCACGGTTAGAAGCCCCGCAGCGTCGCTCCGGGGTGGCGCAACGCAACTGTCTGCGGCTTCCGCATGACACCGACGGCGCGCCGAACTGGACCAAGGAGGTGTGCATGGACGAGTGGGGTTTGTCTCCACGCAAGGATGAAGACGACGACCTCGAGGAGGATGAGGACGCCGACAAGGACGCCGATGGCGATGAGGCCGACGAAGCCGGCGCCGAGTGGGACGAGGACGGCGACGATGACGACGTTGACGATGAGGACGACGACTGGGACGACGACGACGATGATGACGATGACGATGATGACGACGACGAAGAAGAAGGCGAAGAGGATTGGTGACCCCTGGCCCGCGTGCGGCAGGTGATTCAACCCGCTCGTCAGGCCCCGGTCGAGGTGGACGGCGCTGCCGTCGCCCACCTCGATCGGGGCTCTGTCGTTGCTGGCGCACCGGGCGGCTGATGCGATGCCGCGCGGCGGCTTCTATGCGATCCAGAATTCGTCGATCCGCTTCGGGCGCGACGGGCTCTGGTATGCCGACGGGCAGCCGATCACCAACGCCCGCATCGCCGTGCTGTTCTCCCAGCACGTTCAGCGGGCCGAGGATGGGTCGTACTTTCTGCGCATCGCCGACGAGCGCGCGCCGATCGAGGTCGACGATACCCCGTATGTGGTGACCGACGCCCACTGCGCCGAGGACGGCTGCGTGTGGCTCGAGCTCAACGATCGGTCGCGCGAAGCGCTCGACCCCGGCACGCTGCGCGTCGGCCCGGACCAGGTGCTCTATTGCCGCGTCAAGGCGGGCCGTGAGGCCGCTCGCTTCCTGCGCCCCGCCTACTACCAGCTGGCGGCCCATATTCGCGCCGGGGACGCCGCCGGCGACTTTGTGCTCGAGACGCCCGCCGGCCGCTATTCCATTGGCCCACGCTGACGCCACCCCCGAGTTGCACGTCGTGCTCGTGCAACCGGAGATCCCGCCCAACACCGGCAGTATCGCCCGGCTCTGTGCGGCGACCCGGACGCGGCTGCACCTGATCAAGCCGCTCGGCTTCTCCCTCGACGACCGCTACCTGAAACGGGCCGGATTGGACTACTGGCCGCACGTCGATCTGCGCGTGCACGACGACTGGGCGACCTTTCGCAGGCAAGAAATCCCGCCCGCCTTGCTCTGTTTCTCCGCCCGCGCCGCCGCCTCGTTCATCGCCGCCCCACTGGCGGCGTCGACACCCGCCTACCTGGTCTTCGGCGGGGAGACGCGCGGCCTGCCCGAGCCCATCCTGGCCGAGTGTGCCCCGACGACGTATCGTATCCCGATCTTCAGCCCGCACGTGCGCAGCCTCAACCTCTCCAACGCCGTGTCCATCGTGGTCTACGAGGCGCTGCGCCAACGCGGACGGCTGGCCTGAGCCGCCGGCTGGCGTTCGCCCCGGCCGAGCAGTAGGCTGACGACATGGAGGACCTGAAGTTCGAGGAGCTCGACTTCACCCTCGGGTGGTGCGCCATCTGTGGTCGCGACGTGCTGACCAGCGCCGACTACGACGACGATGAGCAGGAGCGGCGCCGCTGCGTGCACTGCGACGAGCTGGTGCAGAATCGGCTGCACGGCACCAAGGGCGAACGCCTCCCGTCGCACGGCTACGGCCTGCTCGAGACGCAAGGCTGCGGCAGCCCGAGCTGCGGCGGCGGTCAGTGCGGCCGCAAGCAGAACGATCCTGAGTGATGCTGCGCGCCGCGCGCTACGCGGTGGTCGGGCTGTGGGTTGTGCTGCTGCTCGCCCTGGCGCGCTCGCACCTGCCCTCGACCGCAGTCGTCACCACCCAGGCACCCGGCGCGATCGCCGCCGCCGCCGGCGAGGACTGGATGGGGCTGTACATGCGCGGCGAGAAGATCGGCTACACGCACAGCCGCACCCGTCCGGTCGACGGGGGCTTTCAGTTCGAAGAGACGTCGCACATGCGCCTGTCGGTGCTCGATCAGGTGCAGACCGTGCATGCCGTGATCGACGCGACGACCGCGCCGGACTACTCCCTGCGCCGCTTCCAGATCTCGTTGGACAGCGGTGTCGGCGCGTTCTCGGTGCACGGCACCGTCGACGGCACGGCGCTGCAACTGCGCACCACCGCCGGCGGGCAGAACACCGATCAGGCGCTGGATCTGTCCGGGCCGCTCTTTCTGCCGAGCTCCGCCCGCGCCCATCTGCACGCCGCCGGGCTCGCGCCCGGCGCCGCCGTCACGCTGCAGGTCTTCGATCCGGCCGGCATGGAATACCAACCGCTGCAGGCGCGGGTCGTGGCGCGCGAGGGCCTCACCGTCGACGGCACGACCCGCGACGCCTGGAAGGTGGTCGAGTCCTTCCGCGGCATCGACTCGACGGTGTGGCTGGATGACGCCGGTCACGCCCTGCGCGAGGAAGGGCCGATGGGCCTGACTGCCGTGCGCGAGAGCGCGCAGCAGGCGGTGGGCGAGGGCTGGAGCGCCAATGCCTTCGATCTGATGAGCGCGGTCGCGGTGCGCGTCGAGCCGCCGCTCGAGGCGCCGCGCGAGCGCCAGCAGCTGCGCCTCCGCCTGGGCGGACTCGGCGACCTGACGGTGCCCGCCGACCGGCGCCAGACCTATCGCGACGGGGTGCTCGACATCACCCGTGAGCCCCTCGGACGCGCCGCCTACACGCTGCCCTATCAGGGCGAGGATTGGCGCCCGGAGCTGCAAGCGACGCCGTTCCTGCAGGTCGATCATCCCCGCATCCAGGCGCTGGCGACCGAGATCGCCGCCGGCGAGCGCGATCCGGTGCGGGTCGCACAGCGCGTGCGCGACTGGGTGTTCGAAGAGCTCGAGAAGCGACCGGCGGCCACCATCCCCAACGCGCTGCAGGTGCTCGACATGCGGGCCGGCGACTGCAACGAGCACGCCGTCCTCTTTGCCGCCCTGGCCCGCGCGGCGGGCCTGCCGGCGCGCGTCGTCGCCGGCCTCGTCTACGCCGACGGGGCCTTCCTCTACCACGCCTGGAACGAGGTCTGGATCGGGTCCGGCTGGCTCAGCGTCGACGCGGCGCTCGATCAGATTCCGGTCGACGCCACGCACGTGAAGCTGGTCGAGGGCGGACCCGAGAAGCACGCCGCCCTGATTCCGGTGATCGGACGCCTCACCATCGACCTCCTGCCCGAGCCCGTCGTGCAACCCCGCTGAGCGATGACGCTGCCCCCGCTGTATCTGCAACTGGCTGGCCCTGCGGCGCGTCCGAGCGGGCATCCCGGTCACGCCTTCGTCCTCCCCGAGCTCGCCGTCGGTGAGTACCCGACCCCCGACGATGCCGTCTGGCTGCGCCAGAGACCGGGCATCGATGCCGTCGTCTCGCTGCAGGACGACATCGACCTGGAGCGCAAGGGGCTCGATCTGCGCGCCCTGGAAGTGGCCTACGCCGCGCAGGGCATCGCCTTCCACCGCATTCCGGTCACCGACGGCGAGGCGGAGATGCTACGGGCGCACATCGACGCGCTGGTGTCCCTGCTCGACGGCCTGCTGCGCGCCGGGCGCCGCGTCTACCTGCACTGCAACGCCGGCCTCAACCGTGCCCCCACGGTCGCCATCGCCTACCTGCACGTCCACCGCGGGCACCGCCTCGACGCCGCCCGCGATCTGGTCAAGGCGCGACGGCCCTGCGTCCCGTTCATGCGCATGCTCGCCGCCCACTATGGCGGCTGAGTCGGTTGCGCGGGACCGCTAGACGCCGGCGGGAGTCGAGCGGCGGCGCGACGGCGTCTCGTTGAACTCGAGCCAGTAGCGCCCCAGGTTCTGCAACAGCTCGTTGAAGCGGTCGAAATCGACCGGCTTGCGCACGTAGCTGTTCACCCCCAGCCGGTAGGCCTCGACGATGTCCTGCTCCTCGTTCGACAGGGTCAGGACGACCACCGGCAGGAAGCGCGTGCGCGCGTCGCCGCGCAGGCGGCGCAGCACCTCGAGCCCGTCGACCTTCGGTAGCTTCAGGTCGAGCAGGACCAGGTCGGGCAGGATGTCGGCGTTACGTCCCGCGTAGGCACCGGAGCCAAACAGGAAGTCGAGCGCCTCGACGCCGTGGCGCACCACCACCACCTCGGTCGCGATGCGGTTCTTCTTCAGGGCCCGCATCGTCAGCTCGACGTCGTCAGGATTGTCCTCGACGAGCAGAATCAACTGATTCAATGCCATGTCATCGCCCCAGCCTGCCTCCGAAACGGCTGCTGTACGCTCGCTCTCCGCTGTCGCGGCGCGTTCGATAAAGCATAGAACATGGCAGTGCGATCGAAAAGGCGGGCGCCGAGGATTCTGCGGCTCACGCCGCCTTACGCGCGCGCAGCGAGGGGGCCGGCGATCGGGACGTGAATACGGAAGGTCGCGCCGCGGCCGGGTGCGCTGCTCACCTCGATCTCGGCCCCGAGCACGGTCGCCAAGCGCTTGACGATGTACAGACCGAGACCGACCCCGCCCGGCGACCCCTCGCCGTCGGGCGCCTGGCGGAACATCTCGAAGATCTCCGACAGGTGTTCCGCCTTGATGCCGACGCCGGAGTCCTGCACCACGAACGTCAGCTGCTGCCCGTCGGCGCGCGCCGCCACCGACACGGTCACCATGCCGTGGTGGGTGAACTTCAACGCATTGTGGACCAGGTTGCGCAGCAGGATCTGCAGCTTGCTCGGATCGGTGCGGATCGGCGGCAGGCCGGGCACCATGCGCCAGTTGAGCTCGACGGTGGGCTTGCGCCAGGCCGGCGGGATCTGCACCTGCAACTGCTCGAACAGCTGGCTGATCGAGATATCGCGCAGATCGACGGTCATCAGGCCGCGCTCGAGGCGGCTCATGTCGAGCGTCGCCTGGATCAGCTCGAGCAATTGCAACGCCTGCTGGCGCACCGTGCCGAGCGTGTCGCGATGGTCCTCGGGCAGATCGCCGAAGGCGCCCTCGAGCTGCAGGTCGGTGTAGCCGATGATGACGTTCAGCGGCGTGCGCAGCTCGTGCGACATCGTCGCCATGAACTCTTCCTTGAGTTGATTGGCGGATTGCAGGTCAGCGATCAGGTTGGAGTGGTCCAGCGCCGCCGCCGCGTGCACGGCAATGCCAGCCAGAATACGCGAATCACGGCCGGCAAAGCTGCCCTGGCGATCGGCGCGGGCGGCGAACAATACGCCGCGCAGCTCGTCGCCGCGCTGCAGGCGGACGCCGAGCAGCGCGGTCGCCTTCCAGCGCTGTAGCAGGCCGCGCAACATCGGCTCGCGTACAC
>JBOHWA010001046.1:0-1836 GCA_050735855.1 Binatia bacterium | reverse complement strand
GGCCGCGGCGGGCGAGGGCGGCCGCGAGGGCGGCGACGATCTGCGCGACGCAGCCGGCGCCGCCGCACTCGCCGACGAAGCGTCCGCCCGGGCGCAGGGCGCGCCAGACGCCGTCGATCACCACGTCGGCGTTCTTCATCCAATGCAGGGCGGCGTTGCTGAACACCGCGTCGAACTCGGCCGCGAAGGCGAGCCCTTCGCCGGGCACGACGTGCGCGTCGAGGCCGCGCGCCCGGGCGGCGGCGATCTGCTCGGGGCTGGCGTCGACGCCGACCACCGCGCAGCCGAGCGCGACCAGCCGCTCGGTCAGGGCGCCGTCGCCGCAACCGAGATCGAGCACGCGCTCGCCGGCGCGCGGTGCCAGCAGCTCGACCACCGGCGCGCCGAGCTCGGCGACGAAGCGGGCGTTGCGTGCGTAGCGCTCCGGATCCCACGACTGCGCCATCACATCACCGTGGCGCCGCCGTCGGCGGCGATGATCTGGCCGTTGACGTAGGAGGCGTCGTCGGAGACCAGGAAGCAGGCGAGGGCGGCGATCTCCTCCGGCTGCGCGACGCGCCGCAGCGGCACGCCGCGCGTCACCGCCGCCGCCAGCCCCGGATCGCGATAGGCGCCGCCGGTCATCGGCGTATCGGTCAGCCCGGGACAGACGCAGTTGGCGCGCACGCCGTGCTCGCCGTACTGGAAGGCGAGCAGGCGGGTGAGGGCGATGACGCCGCCCTTGCTGGCCGTATAGCCGGAGCCGTAGCCGTGGCCGCGCAGGCCGGCGGTCGAGGCCACCGTGACGATCGCCGCGCCGCCGCCCGCCGCGCCGGCCTCGAGCAGGTGCGGGAGGGCGTACTTGGCGAACAGGAAGGTGCCGGTGAGATTGATCCCGATGACGCGGGTGAAGGTCTCGAGCGCCACGTCGGCGAGCGGCGCCATGTCGCTGATGTCGAAGATCCCGGCGCTGG
The DNA here is from genome assembly GCA_050735855.1 of Binatia bacterium. Classification (GTDB taxonomy): domain Bacteria; phylum Desulfobacterota; class Binatia; order HRBIN30; family CADEER01; genus JBOHWA01. Next base: position 883 of record JBOHWA010001046.1, on the reverse strand, counting down.
TGATCAGGCCCTTCAAGCCGCCGAGCTCACGCGCGGCGCGCGTCACTGCGGCGTCGGCCGCGGCGGCATCGCTGACGTCAGCGATGATCGGCACGGCGGTGCCGCCGGCGGCGCGCAGCGCGGCGCTCACCTCGGCGAGCCGCATCGCGTCGCGGTCGACCAACGCCACGCTGGCGCCGCTGGCGACCAGGCGCTCGGCGATCGCCTGTCCGATCCCGCTGGCCGCGCCGGTGACGAGGATCGCTGGCATGCCGGTCGATTTAGTCGATTCGGGTTGCTCGCGAAAGGTTGGGAGCCGATCGAGTCGTCTCGACGTGTCGAGCGTCCGCGAGGGCGCCGCTTGTCGGCTCCGTGCCCGCGGCGAACGTCCCGCTCACGGCGACGCCAGTCTGGAGGGCGCCGCTCCGTCGGCGCCGTGTTCGCGACCGGCACCCCGCCCAACGCCCGGCGCCCGACAGGTTCGTTTGCGCGATCCACGGCGCTTGGATACGTGCCAGCGCGGAGGGACGGCACACATGATGAAGCGCTGGTCGATGTTGGTGGTGGGGCTCGTCGCGGTGATGTTGGCCGGTTGCGGGTCGATGCAGCCGTGCAACAAGGGCGGCGGCGCCGCCGGCGGCACGGGCTCGCCAGTGATGGATCGCATCGTGCAGCGCGGTGAGCTGCGGGTCGGCACGTCGGGCAACCAGCCGCCGCTCAATGCCACCACCAAGGATGGCCAGATCATCGGGCTCGACGCCGACCTCGCCGCCGGCATGGCGCGCGCGATGGGCGTCAAGTTGACGATGAAGCCGATGGAGTTCGCCGATCTGATTCCGGCGCTGCAGCGCGGCGACATCGACATGATCCTCTCCGGCATGACGATGACCGCGCAGCGCAACAT
>JBOHWA010001045.1:0-1765 GCA_050735855.1 Binatia bacterium | reverse complement strand
TCGAAATACAGCGCAGTCACGGCCCTCGCCCGGTTCTCATCCTTCCCGCCCTCCGACGCAAGCAAATTGCCCCGATCAACAGCCGGCGGCCTTTATCAAGCGACTAAACGCAACCCGCTGTCCATTTTGTGCCCGCTGTCGGGCAAAAATCTTGCATTTGTCTCACCTGGATGGTCATTGTCGCCCCATGCAGTCAATCGGCGGGTTGGAGGCGTTGCTGCAGCATTTGGAGCAGACGACGCGGCTCAGTGGCGCCGAGGCGGCGCGGGTGGTCGCCGAGGTGCTGGACTATTTTGCCGAGCCGCTCGAAGGGTTCGTGGCCCGGCGGCATGCCGAGTTGCGCGACGAGGAGCTGAAGAACCCGGAGATCTTTGCCCGCATTGCCAGCGAGGTCCAGCAGCGGCGCTTCGCCGCGCCGGCGCTGAGCGAGCGGCAGATCCGCCGGATGATCTACGGGTGAGGACGAGAAGAGTGAGCCGCTTTGCCCAAGAAAGCAGAAGGCAACAACGGATTACACGGATTAAACGGATTTCTTAGCCCGACACCGTGAAATCCGTTAAATCCGCTTAATCCGTTGTTGGGTTTCTGAGTTCTTGGGCAAAGCCCGGCCACTGGTCACGTGGTCACGCCTCTGTCTCAGGATTGGTCGTCCTGCTGCAACCACTGGTAGGTCGGGTGGGTGGTCCAGCCGAGGGCGCGGCGCGGCTTGGTGAGCACCCGGACGTCGGCCAGGACCTTGGACTGGCAGGCGAGGCGGAAGAGTGGGCCCTCCCAGCCGGTGACCCGTTCGTCGCTCGCGGTGCGCGCCGACAGGGCGCGCGGCTCGTCGATCTTCACCCGGCAGGTGCCGAGCAGGTGGCCATCGTGGCACTTTAGCAGCGTGCCCGGGAAGCTGTAGAGGTCGATGTCGTTGGCCAGCGCCAGGTCGCGCAGGTTGGTGCCGACCGGACATTCAACGGTGACCTTCTGCTTGACGAAGTGAACGATCGGCATGCGCTCCTCCCGGCTGACCGGGGTGCCTTACCAAGCACGGCGCCGGCCGCCAAGCGGTTTGACCTCGCGGCGGCGGAAAGCGATAAGACGGTCGCTTGACCAGCAAGGCCTCCAAGATCGGCGCGGTGGTGCTCGCCGCCGGGCGCAGCACGCGCTTCCGCTCGGCGCGCTCGAAGCTCGTCCACGAACTCGGTGGCCGCCCGCTCATCACGTGGGGGCTGACGACGCTGCGCAGGCTCGGTGTCGCGCCGGTGGTGGTGGTCGTCGGACCGCAGGCCGACGAGGTGCGCGCGGCCTGCGGTCCACAGGTCCGTTTCGCCGTGCAGGACGAGCCGCGCGGCACCGGCCACGCCGTGCAGGCGGCGGAGCGCGCGCTGGCCGGATTCGACGGCAGCCTGCTGGTGCTCTACGGCGACCTGCCGCTGCTGCGCGCCGAGACCTTGCAGCGCTTGATCGATACGCACCACGCGACCAGCGGCGTACTGACCCTGCTGACGGCGAAGATCGCCGCGCCGCGCGGCTGGGGCCGCATCATCCGCGCCGACGGCTTCGTGCGCGCCATCGTCGAGGAGCGCGATGCGACGCCCGCCCAGCGCGCCGTGCGCGAGGTCAACGTCGGCGTCTACTGCGTCCGCGCCGAGGTACTCTTTCGCCTGCTGCGCGGCGTCACGGCGAACAACGCGCAGGGCGAGATCTACCTGACCGATATCGTCGCCCGCGCCGTCGAAGCAGGGGTGGCGATCGCCGACGTACCGGTCGATCTGGCCGAGAT
>JBOHWA010001044.1:0-4980 GCA_050735855.1 Binatia bacterium | reverse complement strand
GCACTTCAGACGTCCCGGCATAGATCGTCGCCGAGCGGGTCCACAACAGCTCGCGGGCCCAGGCACCGTCGTCGATCGCCGCCGGCTCGCCGCGTTCGAGCACCGCGTGCGGGCCGAGGATCTCGGCGGCGGTCTCCATCAGCCGCTGCTCGAGCTCGCTCCAGAAGAGCTTCAGGATCGAGCCTTCCGGCCCCGGCTTGCCGGTGCGCTGGATGACGGTGACATTGCGGTAGGCGGTGAGGCGCGCGATCTGCACCTCGACGGCGAGCTGCGCCAGGCGCTGGCGGACGCGCGGATCGGCGGCGGCGCCGGCGCGCCGCGCCAGGCGCTGCAGGGCCTGCAGCTCGCGGCGCAGGCGGGCGTGCGGCGCGGTGCCGCCGCGCTCGTGCGCCAGGGTGGTCATCACCACCTGCCAGCCCTGATCGATCGCGCCGACGACGTGGGCGCGCGGCACGCGGACGTCGTCGAAGAAGACCTCGTTGAACCACGCCTCGCCGGTGATCTCGACCAGCGGGCGGATGGTGATGCCCGGGCTGGTCATGTCGACCAGCAGGAAGGTCAGGCCGCGGTGCTTGCCGAGCGACGCGTCGGTGCGCACGACCAGGATGCACCAGTCGGCGTACTGCGCGAAGCTGGTCCAGATCTTCTGCCCGGTGACGTGGATGGTGTCGCCGCGCACCTCGCCGCGCGTGCGCAGGCCGGCGAGGTCGGAGCCGGCGTTGGGCTCGGAGAACCCCTGGCACCAGATGTCATCGCCGCCCAGGATGCGCGGCAGGAAGCGGGTGCGCTGTGCATCGGTGCCGCAGGCCATCAACGTCGGGCCGACCAGGCCGAGCGCGACCGCCAGGTTGATGCTGTCGGGCGCGTCGGCGGCGGCGCACTCCTCGTTGAAGATGAGCTGCTCGACCAGGCTGGCGCCGCGCCCGCCGTACTCGCGCGGCCAGGTGATGCCGGCCCACCCGCCGCGCTGCAGCGTCGCCTGCCAGGCCTTCGACGCCTGGATCTTCTCGGCCGCTGTGTCCGGCGCGCGATATGCCGGCGTGCCCCAGCCCGGCGGCAGAGTGGCGCCCAGCCAGTCGCGCACGGTGGCGCGGAACGCGGCTTCGTCGGCGGAGGGGCGGAAATCCATCAGGCGAGCCGGAGCACCGCGCGTCTGGGCGGCGGGCCGCCGATCCTACGCTTCGACGGCGACGCGCCGCACCTGCTCATCCGCCTTGCCGGTGGCAAAGCGCGGCTTGAGCAGCGAGACCATGGCCGGGATGAAGACCAGCGCGCCGATGGCGTGGAACACCATCAGCATCATCAGGAGGAAGGCCATCTGGGCTTCGAACTTGAGCGGGTGGAAGAGCCACAGCACCATACTGACGGTGATGGTGACGCCGGTGAACATCACCGCTTCGCCGGTGGTGGTCAGGGCGCGGCGGTTGGCCTCGTCGAAGTCGCGCACCACCTCGTACTCTTCGACGATGCGGCTCAGCACGTAGTAGCCGTAGTCGATGCCGATGCCGATGCCGATCGCCGCCACCGGCAGCGAGTTGATGTTGAAGTCGATGCCCATCAGATACATCATCGCTTCCGACAGCGGCTGCGCGACGATCGAGGGCAGCATGACGATCAGCGCCCCGAGCACCGACCAATAGGTCACGAAGCTGAGGATGAAGACGACCAGGAAGATGAGCGGCACGTTGACCCGGTAGGACCAGTCGACTTCCTCGATCTGCGCCGCCAGGATGCCGAACAGCCCGCCGGCCAGCCGGTAGCGCACGCTGTCGTCGGGCCGCGTGTGGGTGGCGATGTACTGCTTGGCACGCTCGATCGCGCCCTTGATCGTGGCGTGGTCGTAGCCGCGGTAGAAGACGGTGATCGTCGCGTTGGTGTAGTCGGGCGAGAAGAAGCGATCCATCTCGCCGCGCCGCGTGCCGGCGGTGAGCATGAAGAAGATCTGGCCGACGTGATCGTCGCGCGTCGGCAGCATCTCCCACTTCGGATCGCCCTCGTGGAAGACGCGGAAGATGGTCTTCAGCATCGTCGTCGCGGTCACCGAACCGCCGGCGCCCTCGCCCTGCTCCATGTAGCGCTGGAACATGTCGAGCTGGTTGAGGGTGTGGGCGTCTTTGATGGCGCCCGGCTTCTTGCCCTCGGCGATGATCACCAGCGGGCTGTTGCCGACGAAGTAGCGGTTCGCCGTCGCGTTGGCGACGTTGTACGGATGGTTCTCGTAGAGCAGCGCCATGCCCGGCGAGGTGTCGCCGGTCTTCAGCTGATGGGCGAAGTAGAGGCCGAAGCCCATGGTGACGACGAACACCGCCACCACGACGTAGCGCATGTTGCCGATCGCCAGCGTCACCAGCTGGCGCCCGAGGACGTTGGCCATGCGGTCGAAGGCGTTGTTCTGCCGGTGCGCCTTCGGCGGCCGGACGAACGACAGGATGATCGGGTGCAGCGTCACCACGCTGATGAAGATCGAGATGATCCAGAAGCCGGCGACGAAAGCGAGCTTCTGCATGAGCGGAATGGTGGCGACGGCGATGGTCAGGATGGCGAGGCCGTCGGCGATGATCGACACCATCGCCGGCGCGTACAGGCTGATGTACGACTTGATGATCGCCTGGTGCTTGTCGCCGAGGCGGAAGTACTCCTCGTGGTAGCGCTCCATCGACTGCACCGAGTGGCTCAGCGTGCGCGCGGTGATCAGCACGAAGACGACGATGACGAGCGGGTCGAGGCTGTAGCCGAAGAGGCCGGCGAAGCCGAGGCCCCAGACGGCGCTGAGCAGGGCGGAGAAGGTCGGGATGACCACGCCCTGGATGGTGCGGAAGTAGAACCACAGCAGCGCGATCATCATCAGGCCGGTGCCACCGAGGAACCAGCCCATGGTGTGCATCGCCTCGTTGAAATAGGCGAAGAGGATCGGCGGACCGGAGACGTAGATCTTGACCTTGCCGTTCGCCTCCTCGCGCTCGACGATCTTCTGGATCTCCGCCCACATCGTGCCGAGGTCGAAGTACTCCTCCCAGAAGCCGGCGATGATCTGTGTCGCCCGATCGTCCTCTGAGACGAGGAAGCCGCGCACGCCTTCGGTGGAGTCGACCTTGCGGCGGAAGAACTCGAGATCTTCCTGATCCTCGGGCAGCCGTGGATAGGTGAGCGGCACCGTTTTCAATCCGGCGCCGGTGGTCAGCGTCGTCTTGATCTTCGGGTGGGTGATCGACATCACCTGCTCGCCGTTGACGCCCGGCACGTTGCGCAGCAGGTCGATGGTGATGCGGTCGACCGTCTTGATCACCTCGGGGTCGGTGAAGAGGGTCCCTTCTTTGGCCTCGATCGTCATCAGCAGGACGTTCGAGGTGCCGAACATCTTGCGGTACTTCTGGTAGACCTCGATGTACGGGTGCTTGGGCGGATAGAGGTCGAAGAAGTTGGTGAAGATCGTCAGGTGTTCGAGGCTGAACCAGACGAAGAACACCGTGATGAGCGACACCACGGTGGCGACCGGAATGCGGCGGCGCAGCAGGAAGTGCAGGAACGCTTCAATGTACCGCTTCGGCAGCACGTGTCCCCCCGTTCGCTTTCTGCACCTGACCGTCGACCACCATCACCCGCACGCCGCCGGCGCCGACGATCGCCCCGTCGGCGCCCGGCGCCAAGGAGGCGGCGCGGAACCACTTGGGGCCGGTCTCCTTGTCCTCGGGCTTGTTCTGACGCTGCCACGTCTGACCGCCGTCGGTCGACAGGTAGATCGCGCCGATCTCGCCGGCGGCGAGGCCGACGTCGCCGACCATTGCGACCGTATACAAGCTCGGGTTCTCGTACGCCTGCCCGAAGCCGACCTGCTCGAGGCCGCGCACCTCGGTGGTGCCGTTCTGCACCTGCCAGGTGTGCCCGCCGTCGCTGGTGTGCAGGATGAGGGCGTCGATTCCCACCACCCAGCCGTGCAGCGGGTCGACGAAGGAGACGCCGAACAGCGACTTGTCGATGCCGGTGTTCTGCTTGGTCCAGGTGGCACCGCCGTCGGTGCTCACCAGCACGATGCCCAACTCGCCGACCACCCAGGCGTGCGTTTCGTCGACCACCGAGACGTCGTTGAGGATGATGTCGTCGGGCAACGCCCGCGCCACCCAGGTGCGGCCGCCGTCCTTGGTGGTCAGGATCGTGCCCCAGTCGCCGGCGATGATGCCGTGGTCGGCGTCGGCGAAGTCGACGCTGAAGAGGTGGTTCTCGGTGCCGCTGGTCTGCGGCTCCCAGGTCTGCCCACCGCTATTGGTGGCCAGGATGACCCCGCCGCGGCCGACCGCCCAGCCGCGATCGGGCGTGGCGAAGTCGACATCGTACAGCTGCTGGGTGGTCTTCGAGACCTGCGTCTGCCAGGTGACGCCCCCATCGGTGGTGCGCAGGATGGTCCCGAAGGCGCCGACGGCGAAGCCGCGCTCGCGGTCGACGAACTTGGTGCCGTACAGATTGTCCTTGATCACCGGGCTGGGCGCCGGTGCCTTGGCGGTCGCGACGCCGGCTGCCAACAACAGGGCAACCGCGAGAACGGTCCCGCCGTTCCGCAGTGAGGCGGCCGCTCTTGCACTAACTCCACGCACTGAGTTGTCCTGATTGAGAAAAGGCGTCGCCTTATAGAGCGTTTGATTTAATCGTGTCAAGGAAGCGCCGCGTCAGGACAAGTGGGGCGCCGCGTCAGGGGAAACGAGTGCGACGATAGCCGGGTGACTGAGGTTGTTTCAAACCGATTCCCCTCCGCATGGCTGGCGCGCGCGGCGCGCGCCACCAAGAGCAGAACGGCGGGTACGTGGGGGCTTCACAGTCCCCCCGCCGATCGGCGCGGGCCTTGACCACGGGGGCGGCGCTCCGTTTGATGCACCGGTGCCTGTCGAACCGACCTTCCTGCCGGCCGCCGCCGCGGCGCGCCACCGCGCCGCCGGCGCCTGGAGCGACGAGCCGCTGGGTGTCGCCTTCGTGCGCACCGCCGCGGCG
>JBOHWA010001043.1:0-1893 GCA_050735855.1 Binatia bacterium | reverse complement strand
CTCGATGGCGACATCGTCATGGCGCACCAACGTTTCGTCGAGGTGATGGAGGCGCGCCTGCCGTCCCTGGAGATGCCGTCGAAGGAACGCTACTTCGCCGTGCTCACGGTCCTGATCGGCAAGCTCGAGGATGCCGACAAGACGATGCGCGACGTGCTGGTCGAGATGATGGCCGAGGCCGGCCGTCACCTGATGGAGGAGATGAGCGCCGGCCGCTGAGCGGCGCGCCGCCGGACTACTCTTCGTCGTCCGGCGTGTTGGTGGACGTCGGCGCGCCGGTCGGCGTGGCGGGGAAATCGCCGGGGAAGGTGAGGTCCTCGGTGCCGCAGCCGGCCATGAACCCGATCAGGCAGCCGAACAGCGCGAGGGCACAGATCAGCGTGATGAACTCGCCGCGCGTCGCGGTCATGATGCGGTTCTCCATCGGTCTCGCTCAGCCTTCCGTCGCCTGCACATCACCGAGGATCGCCACCACGGCGCGTTGCACCGGCTCTCCTGTCACAACGATGTCAGAGACGTCAACGTACACGTTCAATTCACTGCGGACGCCGAACTCGCCGGGCAGATAGACGCCCGGCTCGATCGAAAAGCACGTGCCCGGCAACAGCCGGCGCGAGTCCGGGGTTTCGAAGCCGTCGATGTTGGCGCCGTTGCCGTGCACCTCGGTGCCGATCGAGTGGCCGGTGCGGTGCACGAAGCGATCGCCGAAGCCGGCGGCGTCGATGACGGCGCGCACCTGCGCATCGACGTCGCAGCCGCGCACCGGCTCGGCGGCGCGCACGGCACGGCGCACCGCCGCGACGCCGGCATCGCGCGCCTGGCGCACCAGGTCGAACACGCGCGTGTAGCGCTCCGGCACCGTGGCGCCGACGAAGCCGGTCCAGGTGATGTCGGCGTAGACGCCGTCGGGCTCCTTCGCCCACAGGTCGATGAGCACGAAGTCGTCGCGCCCGATCGCCTGTCCGCCGGTGGCCGGCGGCTGATAGTGCGGATCGGCACTGTGCGGCCCGACCGCGACGATCGGCGGGTGGTGGGTGGTCAGGCCGCGGGCGGCGAACTGCGCCAGGATGAAGGCCTGGATACTGCCTTCGTCGCAGCGCCGGCCGCGCTGCTGACAGGCGGCGATCTCGGCGAACGCCGCGGCGACGGTGGCGCGCACGCCGGCGGCGGCGCGGCAGTGGCTGGCGTACTGGGCCGGCGTCCAGACCGCCTCGAAGCGCTGCACCAGATCGGCCGAGGAGCCCACGTCGACGCCGCACTGGCGCACCAGTTCGACGGTGCCGGCGTCGACCCGCGCGACGTACGGCACATCGTTGCGCGGCGAGTACTGCATCGCCACCTGCCGCGCCCCACCCAGCAGCGTGCGCACTCCGGCGTGCAGGTCCTGCCAGGTGCGGTAGACGCTGGTCTCGCCCGGGAGCCCGACCAGAACGTGCGGCTCGACGGCCGAGACCAGGGCGCGCGGGATGCCCTCGACCGGCACCGCATAGAACCAGCGGCGGGTCGCCAGGCCGTCGCCGAGGCCGAGGATCGCTCGGCCGATCGGATCGCTGCCGCGAAAGTCGCAGAACAGCCAGGCGTCGAACCCCTCCTCGGCCAGGGCGTGTTGAATGGCGCGCAGGCGTTCCGGCTGCATGTCCCTCGACGCTAGCCGAACCATGCATGTCGGTCCAATCGGCCTACTTGTCGGTAGTGGGTCTGTTTGGTCAGCCGCGCCGTGAGTCACGCTGCCGGCGAGTGGCAGCCTGGTGGAGGGCGCCGGTCCCTCGGCGCCGTGCTGAACCCAACCACGTTGCGCGCGGCGAGCACGGCGCCGAGGGACCGGCGCCCTCCACCAGGCTGCCATTCGGCGGCAGCGTGACTCACGGCGCGGCTGACCAAACAGACCCACTG
>JBOHWA010001042.1:0-1832 GCA_050735855.1 Binatia bacterium | reverse complement strand
GGGCTGTCGCTCGGCGTCTTCGAGGGCGATCGGGTCGGGCTGGTCGGGCCGAACGGCAGCGGCAAGTCGACGCTGCTGCGCATCCTCGCCGGGGAGGAGACGCCGGACGCGGGCATCGTGGCGGCGCGCAAGGGGCTGCGGCTCGGCTACGTGGCGCAGGACGCGTCGTTCGACCCCGAGCTGAGCGTCGCCGAGGTGGTCGACGCGGCGCTCGCGGGCGAACGCCTGGCGGCCGACGAGCGCCACGCGCGCGTCTACGCCACACTGGCGCGCGCCGCCTTCGCCGATCCGGAGCAGCGCGCCGGGACGCTGTCGGGCGGCTGGACCAAGCGCCTGGCGGTGGCCTGCGCGTTGGTGCGCAGCCCGGATCTGCTGCTGATGGACGAGCCGACCAACCACCTCGACCTCGAGGGCATCCTCTGGCTCGAGCGGCTGCTGCGCGCCGACGCCGTCGCCTTCATGGTCATCAGCCACGACCGCTATTTCCTCGAGAACGTCTGCGGCCGCATCATCGAGCTCAACCGCTGCTATGCCAGCGGCGTACTCGACGCCGAGGGCGCCTACAGCGACTTCCTCGAACAGAAGGACGCGCTGTTGGCCAGCCAGGCGAGCTATCGCGACAGCCTGGCCAACCGCGTGCGGCGCGAGATCGAATGGTTGAAGCGCGGGCCAAAGGCGCGCACGCGCAAGTCGTCGGCGCGCATCCAGCAGGCGGCCGACTGGCAGGGCGAGCTCGCCACCGTCGACGGGCGCGCCGCAACGCGCAACGCGCGCATCGAGTTCACCGCCTCGGAGCGCAAGACCAAGCGGCTGCTGCACGCCGACGCGATCGGCGTGCGCTTCGACGCGCGCGTGCTGTTCGACGCGCTCACACTGACCCTGTCGCCGGGCGTCCGCGTCGGCCTGTTGGGCCCCAACGGCAGCGGCAAGACGACGCTGCTGCGCGTCCTGACCGGCGAGCGCGCGCCCGACAGCGGCACGGTCGAGCGCGCGCCGGATCTGCGCGTCGTCTACATGAGCCAACAGCGCGAGCAGATGGACGCGGCGACGACGCTGCGCCGCGCGCTGGCGCCGCACGGCGACCAGGTCGTCTACCAGGATCGCCCGATCCACATCGCCGGCTGGGCGCGCCGCTTCCTGTTCAGCGCCGAGCAGCTCGACCAACCGGTCAGCCGGCTCTCCGGCGGCGAGCGGGCGCGGGTCGCGATCGCGCAGCTCATGTTGCAGCCGGCGGACGTGGTGATCCTCGACGAGCCGACCAACGACCTCGACATCCCGACCCGCGAAGTGCTGGAGGAGAATCTGCTCGAGCTGCCCGGCGCGCTGGTGCTGGTCACCCACGACCGCTTCATGTTCGACCGCGTGTCGACCATCGTGCTGGCCCTCGACGGCCAGGGCGGGTGGCAGACCTACGCGGACTACGCCCAGTGGGAGGCGGCGCAGCGGCAACCGGCGGTCGCGGCCGCGCCGAAGCCAACGGCCGCCGCGGCGGCCAGGGCGACCGGCGCGGGCAAGCGGCTCTCCTACAAGAAACAGCGCGAGTGGGATCAGATGGAGGCCAGCATCCTGGCAGCCGAGACCGCGCTCACCGACTGCCAGGCGGCGGTCGACGACCCGGCGATCGCTGCCGACGCCGGCCTGCTGGCGCAACGCTACCGCGAGTTGCAGGCCGCGCAGGACGAAGTCGACCGCCTCTTCGCCCGCTGGGCCGAGCTGGAAGCCGAGCTGGCCGGCTAGCGCAATCGCCGCCGCGTGTCGGCGCTCGGCGGCTCTGTGCTGGGAGCGCGGGCGGCCCGCCCGCTCTTTGGCGGGGAGGATGGGGCCGCCAAACC
>JBOHWA010001041.1:0-2465 GCA_050735855.1 Binatia bacterium | reverse complement strand
GGGGCGGCCGAGAATCTGGACGCTGCCACCGCGGAGTCCCCGTTGTTCTGAGCAGCTCGTCTGCCGTGATACGGGCGCGGCCAGCCACACGGCGCTCCCGACTGGTGAGAACAGGGTTGGGCACCAGCTGCGCCGCGACCGCTCCAGGGGGAGGTTGTGGGGCCGGCGGCTGCGGGGTATGGCCGGCGATGTGCGCGACGGACGTCTGCCGCGCGCGGCTTGCGATGCCAACCACCTGCCAACTCGCCTGTAGGCTTCGGTCCGACCTCTGATGTTCGGTTGGCTCGCCGATCTCGCCGTGCGAAGGGCGCGCGGCCTGCTGGCCTGCGCCGGTGTGGTGCTGGCGCTCTCGGGGCTGGCGCTCTGGTACGGTGGGGCGTTCACCTCGGCCACCACCGAGGGGATCGAGTCGGACATCGCGCAGCGCCTGATCGAGCAGCAGCTCGCCTACCCCGGCGAGTCGTCGTTCATCATCCTGTTCACGCCGCGCGATGGCGGTACGGATTCCGTGCGGCTCAAGCAGGCGCTCAGCGCGGCGCTGGCGCCGCTGCGTGCCGATCCGCGTGTGCGCTCGGTGCTGGCGCCCGACGACGCGCCGCCGCTGGTCGCCGAGCGCATGGTCTCGCGCGGCCACGCGCTGGTGGTGGTCACGGTGCGCGACTCGTTCACCGCGGCCTCGCGCTACTATCCGGAGCTGCGCGCCATGGTCCAGTCCGACGTCCTGGCGCCGAGCTTCACCGGCAACCTGGCGTTCCGCGAGGATCTCGACCGCACCAACGAGCACGACCTGCTGGTGGCCGAGATGATCAGCCTGCCGCTGGCGCTGCTGGTGCTGCTGGTCGTCTACCGCACGCTCGCCGCGGCGGCGGTCTCGGTCGGCGTCGGTGCGGTCGCCGTGCTCGCCGGCATCGCCAGCATCACGGCCCTGTCGCACGTCATGGAGATCGCGGTCTACGCGGTCAACATCGCCTCGCTGGTCGGCCTCGGCGTGGCGATCGACTATTCGCTGTTCATCGTCAGCCGCTATCGCGACGAGCTCGAAGCCGGCGCCAATACCACGACCGCGGTGCACACCACCATGGAGACCGCCGGCCGCGCCGTGGTCTTCTCCGGTCTGGCGGTCGCCATCGGCCTCGGCAGCCTGCTCTTCTTCCGCGGCTCGTTCCTGGCCACCATGGGCCTTGGGGCGGCGATCGTCGTCGCCTTCGCCGTGCTGTTCGCGCTCACCTTCCTGCCGGCGCTGCTGGTCGTGCTCGGCCCGCGCATCAACGCCGGCCGCGTGCCGATCCCCCGACTGCGCTCGGCGGAGGGCTTCTGGCATCGCATCGCCGGCTGGGTGATGCGGCGCCCGGTGCTCGTGCTGGTGCCGACCCTCGCCCTGGTCATCACGCTCGGCATCCCGTTCGTCCGCCTGACCATGGCGGCGGCCGACGTGCGCACGTTGCCGCACGGCATCGAGGCGCGCGACACCTACGAGCACCTGCGCGAGCTGTTCCCCAACCAGGCGCGCACCAACATCGCCGTCGTCGTGCGCTTCCCGACCGAGCCGGCCTACACCCCCGAGCGCGTCGGCGCGCTCTACGATCTGATGCAGCGCATGATGACGCTGCCCGGCGTGGTCGAGGTCGAGGGCGTCGTCAGCAGCGACGCGCGCCTCAATCGCGAGTACTTCGAAGCCGACGCCGAGATGACCGACGACTGGCTGCCGGCCGACGCCCGGCGCATGCGCGCGATGGTGGCCGGCAAGGACGTCGCCCTGCTCTCGGCCCTGAGCGACGCCGCACCGGCGAGCGACCAGGCGCGCGCCATCGTCCAGGCGCTGCGCGCCGACCGCGCTGTCGCCGACGGCCGGCTGTTGGTCACCGGCCCGACCGCGCGCGACGTCGATATCACCGAGTTCACCCTCAGGCGCGCCCCGTACGCCATCGCCTTCACCGTCGCCGTCACCTTCATCACGCTCTTCATCCTGCTGCGCTCGGTCATCCTGCCGATCAAGGCGGTCGTGATGAACCTGCTGTCGATCACCGCCTCGTTCGGCGCGCTGGTCTGGATCTTCCAGGACGGCCACCTCGCCAGGCTGCTGCGCTTCGAAGCCGGGCCGCTCGATCCAACCGTCCCGGTGCTGCTGTTCTGCGCCGTCTTCGGCCTGTCGATGGACTACGAGGTGCTGATGCTCTCGCGCATGCGCGAGGAGTATCTGCGCAGCGGCGACAACACCTGGGCGGTGGCCGAAGGCCTCGAGCGCACCGGCCGGCTGGTGACCAGCGCGGCGGCGATCATGGTGGTGGTCTTCGGCGCCTTCGCGCTGGCCACCGTCGTCGTGGTCAAGGCGCTCGGCGTCGCGCTGTCGCTCGCCGTGGCGCTCGACGCGACGATCATCCGCATCCTGATCGTGCCGGCCACCATGCGCCTGTTCGGCGCCTTCAACTGGTGGGCGCCGCCGCCGTTCGACAAGGCCAACCGGC
>JBOHWA010001040.1:0-4077 GCA_050735855.1 Binatia bacterium | reverse complement strand
AGGTGGCGGCGCGCATCGAGGACGTGCGCCGCGCGGCGCGCGACGGTGCCAACCTGATGCCGCCGATCATCGCGGCGGTGAAGGCCGAGGTGACGGTGGGCGAGATCTCGGACGTCTTCCGCGAAGTCTTCGGGGTCTACCGCGACCCCGCCTGGATCTGAGGCCGCGCGTGTCGGAACGACGCCTGCGCATCCTGATCGCCAAGCCGGGCCTCGACGGCCACGATCGCGGTGCCAAGATCATCGCCCGCGCCCTGCGCGACGCGGGGTTCGAGGTGATCTACACCGGCCTGCACCAGACACCGGAAATGATCGTCGAGGCGGCGCTGCAGGAGGACGTCGACGCCATCGGCCTGAGCATCCTGTCGGGCGCCCACATGACCCTCTTCCCCGCCATCCTCGCGCGCCTCAAGCAGCACGGCCTGGACGATGTGCCGGTGTTCGGCGGCGGCATCGTGCCGCCGGAGGACATCGTCGAGCTCAAACAGCAGGGCGTCGCCGAGCTTTTCACCCCGGGGGCCAGCACCGACCAGATCATCGACTGGGCCCGCACCCACCTGCGCCCGCGCGACTAGCGGAAGCGCGGCGTCCCATGCAGCGCCATCCCATCATCATCATCGGCGGCGGCCCCGCCGGCACCGCGACGGCCCTGGCGCTGCATCGGCGCGACCCGGCCCTGGCGCGCGACGTGCTGATCCTCGAGAAGGCGCGCCACCCGCGGCCCAAGGTCTGCGCCGGCGGGTTGATCCCGGCCGGCCGGCGCTGGCTGGACGAGCACGACGTGCCGTTCAGCGTCCCGCACGTCACCGTCGACCGCGCCCTGGTGACCACGCCGCGCGCGGCGGTGACGCACGAGGACCGCGACCTGTGCTACGTCGTGCGCCGCGACGAGTTCGATGCGTCGCTGGCCGACGCCTGCCGGGCGCGCGATATCGAGGTGCGCGAGCGCGCGCCGGTCGTCGAACTGCGCCGCGTCGCCGACGGCGTCGAGGTGCGCACCGCGACCGAGTGCTATCACGCCCGCCTGGTCATCGGCGCCGACGGCTCCGGCAGCCTGGTGCGGCGCCGCCTGGTCGAGGCAGGGCGCGAGTCGATCGCCCGCGCCGTGATGGCCGACGTGCCGGTCGAGGCGACGGGCTGGGACGGCTTCGCGCAGCGGCGCTACGAGTTCGATTTCCGCCTCCTGCGGCGCGGGCTGCGCGGCTACCTGTGGGCCTTCCCGTGCCTGATCAATGGGCGGCCGCACGTCAACGTCGGCGCCTATTCGGTCACCCCGTCCGCCGCCCCGCTCGACGACGCGCTGAGTGAGTACATGGGCGAGCTGACCGACGCGACGCCGAAGCGCTGCGCCTTTCCGATCCGCTGGTATCGTCCGGGCGCCCGCCTGGCGGCGCCGCACGCCTGGCTGGTCGGCGACGCGGCCGGCGTCGACCCGCTGATGGGCGAGGGCATCTCGCTCGCGCTCGAGTACGGCAGTGCCGCCGCCGCCCTGGCCGGCGACGCCTTGCGCCGCGGCGACCTGTCCGGCGCGTCGTACCAAGCGGCGATCGAGACGTCGTGGCTGGGCAAGAAGCTGCGCCGCCTGCACCTGGCGACGCGCCTCTTCTACGGCCGCACCGGGCCCGCCTGGTTCGCCCTCGCCGAGCGCAGCGCGCGCGTCCGCGGCATGGGCCTGCGCTGGTACAACGGCGTCGACGGCTGGGATCAGCGCAGCGGCTGGCAGGCGCTCGGCGCCGTGCTGACCAACCGCATGGAGCGCGCCCATCCCGCCGGGCCGACGCAGGGTCTGTAGGTGGCCCGCCGTCCACCCGCCAGGAAGGCGCGCCGCCGACCGGTACGCCGGGCGAGCCGCTGGCGCCGCCTGGTCGCCGTGGCGATCGTCGCGGTCTTCGTCGCCGCCGCCGGCGTCCTGCTGCTGACGCGCGCCGCACGCCCGCCTGACCCGCAGCCGTTTCGCTTCCCACCCGGGGCCGCCGGAACGACGCCGACGGCCGAGATCGACGCCACCGAACGGGCCCGGCTCGACGCGTTGGTGAAAGGGGTCGCGGAGGCGCCCCCCTGACGTCCCCGGTGGTCGATGACGCCGGGCGCAGCCTGCGGCTGGCCGCGCCGCCGCAGCGCATCGTCAGCCTGGTTCCGAGCCTGACCGAGCTGGTGTGCCACCTCGGAGCGGCCCACCGCCTGGCCGGGGTCACCGCCTACTGCACCGAGCCGCCCGAGGTCGTCGCAACTCTGCCACACCTCGGCGGCACGAAGAATCCGCAGGTGGACGAGATCCTGGCCCTGGCACCCGATCTGGTGCTGGTCAACAGCGAGGAGAATCGCCGCACCGACTTCGACGCCCTGCTGGCGGCGGGCCTGGCGGTGTTCGTCAGCTTCCCAACCACTGTGGCTGGAGCGGCCACCTCGATCGAGCGGCTGGGGCGGGTGCTCGACCTCGAGGCGCCGGCGGGGGCCCTGGCGGGTCGCATTGCCGCGGCCGGAGAGGCCGCAGCGACGCCAGGCATGGCAGCTCTGCGCGTCTTCTGTCCCATCTGGCGCCGCCCCTGGATGTCGTTCAACGCCGAGACCTTTGCCCACGACCTCTTGCGCTGCGCCGGGGGCGAGAACGTCTGCGCCGGGCTGGCCGAGCGCTACCCGACGCTGGAGCTCGATCGGGTGGCCGCTGCCGACCCCCAGGTCATCCTGCTGCCCGACGAGCCGTACCCCTTCTCCGAACGCCACCGCAGCGCCCTGCGCGGCCTGGCCGGGACGACGGCCTGGCAGCAGGGGCGGGTTCATTTCGTCGACGGCAAGGCGCTGTCCTGGTACGGCCACCGCACCCCGGACGCACTCGCCCTGTTCGCCCGCCTGTTGCAGACCTGAGGCGACGGCTCACTGCTGGCAGAGCTGCAAGGCATTGACGCCTCTGCCACGACCACCGCCGGGCCAGCGACGCTCCAGGCGCCTGCCAGCAGCGGCAAAATCGCGGCACATCGCTTGCTCATCGGATTGGAGCAGCGAGTGCGCGTGCAACCTCGGGAGCGAGGTGCCGGGTGGGGGCCCGGCCGCGCCGACATACAAGGAGGTTCCGGCGGCAGGGCCGGCCAAGCACAACGGGGATGAGAACAAGATGATCAAAGGCGCGCACCCGGTGGTGCGGGCGATCGTTGCCGCGGCGCAGCGCATCGCTCCCACCGATATGGCGGTCTTCATCAGCGGCGAACGCGGCAGCGGCAAGGAGCTTCTGGGCCGCGTGCTGCACGCCGGCAGCCGGCGGGCGGCGGCGGCTTTTGTGCGCCTCGACTGCACGGAGCTGTCGCCCGAACGCATGGACGGCGAGCTCTTCGCCGCGTCCGTGCCCGCCTTCGGGCAGGTGCGCTCGACCGCCAACCTGCTCGACCGCGCGCGCGGCGGCACGCTGTTCCTCGACGAGCTACCGGCCATGCCGCTCGACGTGCAGGAGCGCCTGCCGGCGCTGTTCGCCGGCGGTGGCGACGTGCGCATCGTCGCCAGCAGCCAGCGCGACATGGCCGTGGACCTCGGCTCGGAGCGGCTGTCCGCCCACCTCATCGAGTACCTCGCGCCGCTCGAGCTGTGCGTGCCGGCCCTGCGCCAGCGCCGCTCCGACATCCCGCTCCTGATCGAGCACTTCCTCGCCGTCTACGGCGATCGCCACGGCATCGGCCCCTGCCGTATGCAGACCGACGCGATGGTGCAGCTCTGGCAGTACGACTGGCCGGGCAACGTGCGCGAGCTCGAGAGTCTGGTCGAGCGCATCGTCGTCCTGTCGCGCGGCGCCCTCATCGGCCCGGGCGATCTGCCGCCGCACATCGCCGGCGGCCGGACGCCGCTGGTGCACCGCGCCGCACCGCGCCCGCCACCGCCCGGGCTGCGCCCACTGTTCTGACGCGCCTGGTCAGGGGAAGACGAGGTGGCGCAGCACGGTGTTCAGGACCGCCAACACGATCGCCGCCAGGAACGCAGCGCCAAAGGTGTCGACGTGGAAGCCCGGCACGATCGATGAGGCGAGTTTGAGCATCAGCGCGTTGACCACGAAGAGGAACAACCCGAAGGTGACCAGCGTCAGCGGCAGCGT
>JBOHWA010001039.1:0-2405 GCA_050735855.1 Binatia bacterium | reverse complement strand
GGCCCGGCGCCCTCCACGAGGAGCCTCCCGATCGGCGCCGACAAGCGGCGCCCTCCCGGAGGTGCCCGATCCGTATGGCGGCCTCGACGTGCGGTCAGTAGTGCAACACGATCTCCGCTGGGAGGTTGGTCACTACCACCCGCGACGGATCCGTTGGCGCGCCGCTGCGCCCGTCGATCTCGACCGCGCGCAGCGGACGATCGAACGGGGAGACGATCTCGACGCCGTCCGGCGGGCAGCGCAGCGCACCGCCGAGGCTGACGCGCACGCGGTCGTCGCCGTCGGCGCACATGGCGAAGTCGAGCGCGCCGAAATGGGTCGGGAGCCGGCGCACGCGCACGCCCGGTGCGCTGTGCACCCACTCGGCCGGCACGCCCGCCGCGAGCACCAGGGCGCGGCCGCCCGGCCGCTCGTAGGCGAGCATGCGGCGCACTGTGCGGACGAAGCTGGAGGCGATCCAGCCGTGCGGCAGGTCGCCGATGAAGCGCGGGGCGCGGGCGTCGCGCCAGGTGACCTCGGGCCACTGGTGCCAGGCGGCCGGGCGTTGGTCGGCGATCAGCCAGGCGAGCTGCTCGACGGCGCGACCGCGCTGGCCGAGCATGACGAAGGCGGCGGCGGTACGCACCTCGTACGCTGTGTAGGCGTCGGCCGGCTTGTCGCCGCGGCGGCGGGCGTCGAACTCGGCCCAATAGCGCTCGAAGGTGTGCGCCAGGGCGGCGGGCGGCAGGCGCTCGTACTCGCCGCAGGGATCGAAGGCGATGGCGGTGGACGTGGGATCGAAGTCGCCGAGCTCGACCGAGCCGGGGATGAAGTCGAGCTGCTGGCTGGCCAGGACGCGGGCGATCGAGGCGTGCAGGTCGGCGCGCATGGCGTCGCGCAGCGCCGCGATGCGGCGGGCGTCGGCGTCCTCGCCGAGCAGCGCCGCGGCGTCGGCGGCGTGGGCGAGGCCGAGCACGGCGAAGAAGTCGTCCCAGTAGGAGTGCACGGGGTGCGAGGCATAGCCCTCGTGGCTGATCGACTCGGGCAGCAGGCCGTAGCGCGGGTCGTCGCGGAAGGCATCGCCGGTGCGCGTGGCGCGCAGCGCGGCGATGGCGTCGACGGCGCCGCGTACGTGCGGCCAGAGCTGGCGCAGGAAGGCCACGTCGCCGGTCAGCCGCGCGACCTCGACCACGCCCCAGGCGAGCTCGCCGTGGCTGTCGTGCTCGATGGCGAGATCGATGCCGCGGTGGTCGACGGCGCAGGGTACCCGCCCGTCGGCGAACTGGAACGGTGCATACCAGCGTAGAAAGGCGCGCGCCTCGTCGGCGAAGCCCATCTCGGTCAGCGCCGTGCCGGTGAGGGCGCCGTCGCGAATCCACGAACGCCGGTAGCAGCGCGAGCCGGGCTGGATGCGCGGCCCCTCGCGATTGGCGAGGATCCAGCCGAGCGAGGCGCGCAGGCTGGTGTCGAACGGCGCCGCGGCGGCGGGCAGCTCGATCGGCAGGTCGGCGAGGCGCGCCCGCCAGTGGGCGGTGAACTGCTCGATGTGCCGATTGCCCCAGGCGGCCGCCGCGGCGCGATCGGCCGCGACGGCCGGCAACGGCGCCGCGTCGTGCAGCGGCATGGCGACGACGACGGTCTCGACAGCGCCGGGTGCGAGCGTCAGGTCGAAGGCGAAGGTGCCCTCGGCGAAGCCGATCGGATCGTCGACCGAGACGTCATGCGGCAGCGCGCCGCTGCCCAACGCGGAGAGGCCCTGGCGCCATTCCCCGGCGCGTTCCGGCGTCGCCTCGGCGGAGCGCGCGACGCCCGCGGCGGCCGGCGGGGTGATGGCGACGACGGTGCGCGCGTCGTTGACCCGCATGGTCGCGCCGTCGACTGCCAGGCGCGTCAAAGGCGCGACGCCGCCGACCAGGTTCAGGCTCTGCCAGCTGGGCGTCACCTGGAACGGCCGCACGGCGACGAACAGTCGGAGGCGTCGCGGCGCGCCGCCGGTGTTGGTGACGGTATAGCGGGCGACCAGCAGGCTCGCGCCCGCCGCGCCGCTGGCGGCGGCGGCGACCTCGAGGCGCAGGTCGTCGACCGCGCGCTGCACGCGCGGCACGGGCAGGTGTCCGTCGGCCAGCGCCACCTCGCTGGTGCCGTCGGCCCAGGTCAGCAGGCGGTCGCCGGTCCACAGGAAGGGCTCGAGGGTGAACGACTCGGCGTCGACCTCGAGCGCGCCGTCCTCGCTGAGCAG
The DNA here is from genome assembly GCA_050735855.1 of Binatia bacterium. Classification (GTDB taxonomy): domain Bacteria; phylum Desulfobacterota; class Binatia; order HRBIN30; family CADEER01; genus JBOHWA01. The sequence goes on along the minus strand of JBOHWA010001039.1, from coordinate 187 downwards.
CGCTTTGCGGTCGTCGCCGTCGGCGGTGACCACGGCCCAGTAGGCCTGCTCGCCGAGCAGGTGGCGCGGGTAGCGGCCGCGCGGCGTGGCGCGGGCGGCGGCGCCGATGTAGCGCGACGGCGACACGGCGAGCTCGAGCGGCACGACATCGGCGCGCACGATCGCCGGCTTGGCGCCCGGCCCGAAG